>NZ_VCDN01000003.1:0-117770 GCF_033949405.1 Xenorhabdus santafensis
ACTTATTATGTGAATGCAAGCCTCTATTATATTTATAAAGATTTAAAAAAATAATTTCATTCACCTCTATATTTTTGGTTTTTAAATTCAATTCAATTCAATTCAATTCAATTCAATGCAGCTCAAGATAGAGATGTATAAAATTAATCAATTAAATTAAAGATAGCATTAATTGTTTTTTTTCAGTAAGAAATAGTTTAACTTCATTTATGAAATATTAATAAAGGCATCAAAAAATAAATTAACTTATTGTATTTAATGGGTATTTAATGGGTATTTACTAATTTTAATCAGAGCCATCCGAATAGCTAGTAGTTTTATGTTTAAGAAGCATACACTACTTAAACTGGCTAAATCCATAAGTAATTATGATAACGCTAGCATGATTTCTAGCGTTATTTTTTAATATAACATATGAACTAATATAATGATAATATACGCATTATCACAAAAGAGATCATTCTGAAACTGGCAAACTTACAACTATTCTTCCCTGAATTTTTCCATCCATTAGATTTGATATTGCTGGTATAACTTGCTCAAGTGAGATTTCTAAACACATTTTATCAAGCAAGGAGGAATCCATAATGTGTGAAAGCCGTGACCAGGCTTCAACTCTGTCTTCATAAGGACGCATGACACTATCTATTCCAACCAAAGTTACACCACGCAAAATAAATGGTGCGACACTACTATGAAAGTCCATACCTTGAGCCAATCCGCAAGCTGCCACAGTTCCACCATAAGCAGTACTGGCACAAACATTTGCCAACGTAAAACTTCCAACACTATCAATAGCACCAGCCCAGCGTTCTTTCATCAATGGCTTTCCTTTTCCAGAAAGCTCTTCTCGATCGATAATTTCTGAAGCACCCAGCGTATTAATTAAATATTCCGATTCTTCAGGACGCCCCGTCGAAGCAATCACTTGATAACCTAATCGAGAAAGGATAGCAATGGAAAAACTGCCCACTCCACCGTTTGCTCCAGTTACTAATATTTTTCCACTCTTAGGTGTGATCCCATGTTTTTCTAAGGCAATTACTGAAAGCATTGCAGTATAACCAGCAGTTCCTATTGCCATTGTTTGCTTTGGTGTTAATCCCTCTGGTAAAGGAATTAACCATTGGCTATTAAGCCGTGCTACTTGAGCTAACCCTCCCCAATGTTTTTCCCCTACTCCCCAACCATTGAGTAAAACCTGATCGCCTATTTCATATTGAGATGTTGAACTTTCAATAACATGCCCAACAAGATCTATTCCTGGGATCATGGGGAATTGGCGCACTACCGGGCTTTTCCCTGAAATAGCAAGTCCATCTTTATAGTTAATAGAAGAATAACTAATTTGAACTGTAATATCACCCTCAGGTAATTGTGATTCACTTATATCACTTAGATTGGCATAATACCCACATTCATCTTTTTTAATTAAAATACCGTTAAACATGTTTTTTCCTTTTAAATTAATAGATATGCTGATTTTGTTTACAAATAACATTAGCTTCTTTGCTGTTTATTTTTTCTTTAGGTTGATCACTGTTTTTCAGCTGACAAACTAATGTTGTACCATAATCATTATTTTTTTCATGAGACATGCTTCTGGCCCAGACCGTTACATGAGCTGATTCCTGACTATTATTTTCACAATTTTCTTTCAAATTAAACGCATGAATAGAGTTTCTGGGAATATAAAGTAAGTCATCTTTACTCGGCGTTGTTGACATCCAGTAGTGATCAACGTTCATTGTTGTAGAACCATTAAACTCTAATGTTCTACTATTTGATTTTTCAGAAATAACATTAAATAACCCATTATTTTTATTAACAACAAATTGTTTTATCGAATTTAAACATTTAGGCTCACGAATGGTATAATATATCTCTGGATTATTATGAAAATGGTAAGGATAAAATGAATCCATGGCTTGAACTGTCATGCCTATTTCAGCACCAACAGGCTCACCATTAATTGTATCTATCTGCAATAATCCCCAATGTCCCATAATTTCCCCGTAAGCATACCCTCCTCTAAAGGCTTCTTCTCCTGCATTTATTGAGTGTTGCCCATCTCCAGAATATAAAGGTACCCAACCAACGCTAGCCCATAAGTTAGGTAAGCTGGCTGCACTGATATCATATGGAAAACCTTCCGGCATTTTAATTGCTTTACCAGTAACCATTTTATAGAAATTATTATAAAAATTTATACCTGTCGTTTTTAATTTTTCATTATTTATATTTAAATAGTAGTCTTTTAATGAAGGTCTTTTTAACCATTGAGCTACGGGAGAAACCTTTTCTAATTGTTCGCTAGGGCTATATAAACCTGCTACATCCTTTTGAGGAGTAAAGCATTTAAATGCTTTATCTTTATTATGGATAATGGTATATACATGCTTTACTAAGCGCTGCATATCCACATTATCCATAATACATTGACGAGTAGGTCCAGTTAACAGTGCAGAATTTGTTTCTGTAACCGCTATTGCGGAATGAGTACATTTATTGTCCGCATTTTTTGAAAGTGCTTTTACGTAACCCTCCAAGTATTTTATTGACTCATCCCAAAGTAAATTAACAAACTCTGCTTCCTCCTGCGTATAACTAGGTTGTTCTGCCAAACATTTAAACTCAGCGTTACTCATTTCACTCTTATCAAGAAAGTCTGGAATTCCAATGGAAAATGCGTTTGATGACAATAAAACTGATAAAAAAATAAACTTCTTCATAACCAACTCATTTAATAAATAAAAAAAACTAAAAATTAACTAACTTAATCAAAAAAATAAACAATATAGACCAGCTGTCTATAAAAAGACAAAAAAATTAACGAGACAAACCGGATATAAATCCATCTATAAAAATTGTCAGAGGTTCGGCATCCTTCATTAATTTTGCTCTCATTACTGCACCTTCCCAACCAATCCAGAAAAAAGATGCTAATTTTTTACAATCGGTATTTTTTGAAATTTCACCAATCATTTGGGCTTCTATTAAGCAGCCTTCTATACGACTTTGCCAATCATTGATAATTTGGTTCAATATATCTCTATATCCTTCAGGTAAGATTGTTACTTCTTGACCTAGGTTTCCAATTAAACAGCCACGCTCAAACTTATGTTTTGCCATGCCATCTCGGGCATCTTCATAGAATGAAGATATCCTCTCCAAGGGAGAAATGGATTTATTATTTAAATACTTATCTAACTTATAAGAGAAATAACAGGAGTAACTGGCTATGACTTCACGACCAAAAGACTCTTTACTGTCAAAATAATAATAGAATGATCCCTTAGGCACCCCCACTCTTTTCAATATACCTTCAATATCTGAAGTCATATATCCGCGTTCTGTGAGCATTTCTATCCCACTCTGAATAAGTGCATTCTTAGTATCAAGATTATCCCGTGGATGCTTAGGGGGACGTCCTCTGCGTGGTTTTGCTTCTAAAATACTCATTATTTACCTATTGATTAAATTAGCTTTTATAAAATAGACCGTTTGTCTATAAAAGTCTAGGTGTTTATTTGTATATATATAAACATTTCATGATCTAAAACAAATGAAAAAATAATGTTAACTTTATGATGCTATAGTGCAAATTAACATCTTATTTTTTATTTTACGTTTTTATTCGCCAGAGCCGCTAGCATCTTATGGATCCATCGGAGAATAGGAGCAAACCAGTTTAAATTAGTGGCTACAATAATCTGTGCAATCATAAGCACCTATTATTGTTTTTGTAACCTTCAAGTACAAAGACTAATCTGAAAACGCCCCCAGCCATAGAGATGAGTAACTCACCTAATTACCATTAGGGGAATTATTAATCAATTAGTTAAATGTAATATTCAATGATCCAAAAAATTAAACCTTTAACCCCCGTGCCACATCCATCTTCCTTGCCATCAGAACAGCGGCTTCCAGTTCACTGCACTGATGCTCCCGCATCAACGCCCGTCGTTCCGCTTTTTCTTCTTTTTCCGTCATCCCCAGTGCCAGATAGAGGCTAGGCGGCACCACTCGAAACAACGCCTCGATTTTCTTTGCCAGCACCACGCCTTCAGTATAACAACGGGGCAATTTACTGGCAGAAAGCAGTACCGCTTTCTGCTCTTCCGTCAGTTTCTTAAACCGGGCAATTTGTTCCACTTCATCCGGCGGCATGGTGAGACACAACCACCATTCGGCCATATTCAGCATCTTTTCGGCGGTATCGGGATAATCTGCCAGGTTTTGCGTGGCGAGCCACAGCCAGGCACCGAGTTTACGCCACATTTTCACCACTTTGGTCATATAGGGTGATAACAGCGGATTAGTGGTGGTGATATGCCCTTCGTCAATCACCAGTTGCAGCTCGCGATCCTGATATTGATCGCGTTCGGCCAGGTTATTGACTTTATTAACCAGCGACACCATCGCCAGTGCCATTTGCGCTGAGTAATTTTCCCGCGCCAGTGTGCCCAAATCAATCAGGGTGACATCCACTTCCGGCCATGGCATGCCGGGACGGTTAAACAGCTCTCCCTCAAATCCCTGGGTAAACATCGACATGGCGCTGGCCATTTCATCCGCCCGTGCCCGTCGGTGGGCTGTGATTAACGGCTGACCGTGTTCATCCAGCTGATGATGGCGGGCAATGGCATACAGTGCGTTCTGTAAGTCTGATGCCACCATCTGGCGGGACTCCGCAAAGCTGGTCTGGGCGGCCTGCATAATGGCTTCACGGATAAGCCCCCGATCAGAGCGGGTCAGCCGCTCTTCTTCCCTTTTCTCTCCGCCGGTGATCATCAGCCGGGCAGCAATTTCCATCTCGCCCAGAATATCGCGCTGCTCATCCCCCTCCTCTTCCGGTTGTTCATCGGTATCAGGAATATCGGCTTCATGAATGCGCAATTGCTTGGGGCTGAGTTGCAGCAACTGATGCGCATCGGCAAACAGCGCCAGACTGACGCCACAGCCCGGTTTGATACCGATTTTATTGACCGTCAGCCCCAGACTTTCGTAATAATCGGCCAGCAGACCAAAACTGTTGCCCGCCTCCACAATAAACAGGCGCGGTCGATGTATTGCCATTAACTGGATAAGCGAGGCGCATAGCGTGGCGGATTTTCCGGCACCTGTCGGACCAAACAGCAGCAAGTGAGCATTCTGGGTGCGATCCTGTTTGTTCATCGGATCGAAGGTCAGCGGTGCCCCGCCCCGGTTAAAGAAACTGAACCCCGGATGCCCGGTACCGGTCAAGCGCCCCGTGACGGGCAGTAATCCGGCCAGATGCTGTACCCAGGTCAAACGGCTGTACCAGTGTTTTTTGTCCTTCTGCGGATTGAAGCACATCGGCAGTGCCCGTAAATAGGCATTCAACGAGGAGACACTGAATTCCGGTCGAACAGGCTGTAATCCCGCCGTCAGCAGGGTGGAAGATAGCTGGTGCACCCGATGATCCAGATCAGAAACATCCTTGCCGCGCACCAAAAAAGTGAGCGCACTGCGGTACAACTTATGCCGTCGCCCCAGCAGTGCTTTGACTTCCTGCACATCCTGCCGGACGCGCAGTGATTCGGTGTTTTCCCCCACGGCATTTTTCGCCAGCCGGGTAAAATCCTCTTCCAGCCGGTCCTGTGCCTGCGCCACGATCGTCAGCGAGACCACGGTGCCTTCCGGCATCATATCCATCAGGGTGTTGATATTGTCACCCCGTTTCACTTCGCCGGTCAGGGTGCCCGGCTCCGGCGGACAGCGCAGACGTTCGACCGGCACCGCCTTGTGCGGCAGGCCGTCAAACCACCAGACCCCGCGTCAGGATCAGACACCGGCGGGGTGAACCACAGACTTTCGGCAAAATCGGTGTTGAGGGGAAGATCTGGTTACGCACTTTTTCATTCGCCCAGCCGTTCCAGACATCCACCGCTGCCCAGGCCGCCCAAAGAAACAGGGTCGCTAAGAAAAAACCGACGCACACCAGATACAGAAAATGAATATCAAAGTGTCCTGAGGCGACTTCAAAGGCATTGCGCTGGGTGGGAGTCATTGTGGGCGTTCCTGACGATATTGACCGGATAACGGTGCAGGCTCGCCCGGCTGGTCACGGGAGGGCATCAGATAGTGATCGATACCGGTTTTGATGGTGCTGAGATCGGCACTGATACGGGCGTAATCAAAGTAGTAGCGAGGGAGGGTTGAGGTATCAGCCTGCTTTTCGGCCATGTTTGCGCGTTCCAATGCTATTTGTATCTGCTCAATCAGGTTCTTGGCACTGGCCAGTTCATCTTTTTCGGCTGCCTGCGCAAGCGGCATGCACAATAGGGTCAGTCCCAGCAGACAGGCAGAACGGAACAGGGAAAAACTACCACGCATCAACACGCACCTCGTCATGAAGTTCAGGATGCTGAGGATGCTAGATTTTTCAGGTTAGACCAGCAATAAACTCTTTATGCTTTGATGAAAATTAGCTAAAAAGTCTGACTAAGTTATTTAATTAACAACTTAACAAGAAGGAAGGAACATGCTGCGGATTGATTTAAATGTGCCCTATGATGAAAAAGATGAAGCTAAAAAGCTAGGTGCTCGTTGGGATCCCGTCAACAAAACATGGTTTATCCCCAATGACATTGAGCCGGCCTCTTTTACGAAATGGATACCTTTCTATAATGTTCAGGCTCCTTGGTGGTATATAGCGCAAACAAAAGGCCATTGTTGGAAATGCCATGAACACACAACGTTAACTGCCTTTATGCTACCCAGCGGACACAAAACCCTTGAAGCAGATGAAAATAGTGAAATCGAGGGACAAACCTACTGGTTAGAACAACGCAGCCCTGCCTTTGTTTTTTATATTGATGATATTCCCTCAACAGTACGCCAAAACCTGTCTCGTGTTACCCATTTTTTAAGTAAAGATTTCAACCAAACAACCCAAACAAAATACTGGATGAATCACTGCGAAAAATGTGGTGCCAAGCAAGGGGATTTTCACATGCACTGCGAACCCGGCGGTGAATTTTTCCCAACAACCATAGAAGAAGCGACTGCAATTCAATTACATCAAATCAATCAACCTATTATGGCTGCCTGTGGTGATATATCTCATCAACACATTCATGTCACCCTAGGGGGAAGTACCGACGAAATGGATCAAAATATCTGTACATCTGCTGAGTGGATAAACTTTATGACAATCGTTTCACACTGACGCGCCGCTTCGCGGCTTGTCTGCTGACGTTGAACGGCAAAACAAACCCGCTTTGCCGTTCAACGTCCAGCATCAATTAATCCTCATACGCTGCCATTTTTTCATAAAAGGCTTCGTGAAGCCTTTCCTTTTCTAAGAGTGCGGTATCTCTCAATTCATATTTTTCCCGTTTCTCCTGAAATGTATTCTCAGGATCAATTTCTTCCACGATTTCGAAAATACCGGATAAGTAATCCATCAACGAGCACTCAGATAACCAAAACTCCTCCACTTCTTGCCTGATAATTGGGTATTCACCATCTTCATCCAGCTCAGAGGGATAAATCCAAATACATTGGTCTCCCGGATGAGCAATTGAAAATAGAGCAGGTAAATCAGGCGAGTCATTCCATATTGGCATTAAGTCTTCCATTTCAACACCAGGAATATTACTGACATAATAGGAACCATAAAAAACAGGCTCATCAGGACTCCATGAGGTTATTGTATTTTCTTCTATTGCACCAAGGAGATCTTCGAATACTTTATCGCCATAAGGGTTGGTGAGATCGCAATCATAAGCAAGTAAAGCGGCGAGGCTCTTGGGTAAAGGTACAGTTTCTGTTCTGTTTGGGGCACGATATTTTCTCAGACGAAGATGATTCAATTTTTCGCTGGGCATTGGATTGAGTGCTGTATTCTTATTTTTTCTTTTTATAGCAGACAGAAATGTATCGAATTGGTTTTCCATGAGTGATCCCTTTTAATAATTAATATCGAAGCAAGATGACAAAAATACTTTAATAAAATTAACTCAATAAAATCCACAGCGCCATTTGTACTTTCTGTTTTTGAAAAGACATCAGCCTATAAATACTTCTTAAACATTGATGTGGTAATCACCACAGCCATGCCTAAAAGTAACGCCGCTGGCAGTAATATCACCGTAGGATACACCGCATCCGGCCACGATAAATACAGCACACAAGGAATAGCGCAAGCTGGTTTAATTCCCCGTTTGGCATGGTGATAAACAAAACTCGATTCATACCCCGCCCCGTAACGCCGCAAATCACGACGTCCCAGCCCGTCAACCAATGCCACTAATACCACCATTGCAAACAAGGGAACGGATAACAGCAGTATTGCCAGCCAATACTCTCGCAAATGCGCCAATAGGCCATGTAACACAGCATTAAATTCGCGCAAAAAATCATTGTTGCTATGGAGCGAGTATTGCCGCTGCCCCTGAACCCAATTCATAAAACCACTGTCTACAAAAATCCACTGATAAACCTGCGTCAGCCAGGCTGAAACAGTTTGTGAAGGCTCAGCCAATAACAGACTGCGGGTAAACTCCGTGGATAAAAATTGCAGCTCGGTTTTCATCATGGTCTGACTGTGAGACGCCCCCTGCTCCGGCCAGAAAAATGCCATGCCGAGATATTCCAGTAGCAGGCTGAATAGCCACGACATCACCACAAAACCAATAAGCTGCCACGGCCATTCCCATAACACGCGATAGAGCAGACCAGGCTTGCGGGGCGGTTGGGACGATTGGCGGGATGAGTTTTCTGGCTGCGCCATAACCGGAAACTACCCCCTTCTCTTCCCACCTGTTTTCACTGGTGCGGTAGTGCCTGCGCATCTGTTCAGCGATTTTCTGTACATTCGCCGGCATCAGGGCATCATCCTCATCCCCCGTTGGCAAAGGCATACGGATTTTCCACAACTGCCCACCTTCCAGTAACGCGAACGCCTGCCCTTTTGGCAGGTTAATCATTTCGGCGGGAGTAATCAGTGGAGTTTTAACGGTGCCGACCCTGTCCTGGGTGGACGAGGTAAAATCCTGCCCCTGTTCCACATCGGCAATATCGGAATGCCCGGATACCAGCGTCTTGCTGTAGATTTCCACTTCCGGCAGCTGGCTGGTGAGTAATTCCGCCGTCCGGTTATCCCGTACCCGCAGCATAATCAGGGTATTGAAGTTCCCCACCACCTGCGCGGTTTTGGCCGGGCTGCCGATACGGGCTTCGATATCGGAAGAAGTCTGGGTGTACGCCGTGACCTGCATGCCCGCACCGCCGCCTTTGTTAATGAGTGGAATAAATTCATCGCCCATCAGTTCGTTGAATTCGTCGCAATGCAGGTTGATTGCCAGCTTGCCGTCATGACGAACCGGCAATCCGGCGTTCATGCCATATTTGTAAATCTGCCCCGCGACACTGACCAAATCTGCAAACATGCTGTTACTGTTACCTACAGCCGAAGCCACATCACTGTCAGACAGCGCATCCAGCCCGATATAAACAATCCCGTTTTTGCGGATCACCTGTTCCCAGTCGAAGATAGGTCGCAGATCCGTCATATTGAGGTAATCCGGTGATAATAATTCTGCGATTTTGCCGATGGTCAGTTTTTCCAACAACGGCAATAAGGATGCGACAATTTTGTCAAAATAGGTGCGGTCATATCGCACGGCAGAGCGCAGCCCGTCTAGGATCGGATCATAGAGCTGCTTACCCGCCTCAGAACTCAAGGTCATTTCCATGGCCCAGAGCCGGAGCGCATCGGGCTGCCCCTGCATATTGCGAGGAATGTCTTTTTCTTTCAGTTTGCTGAGGGAATGATTGATTTGCGCCAGCAGTTCCGGTTGCCTTTCTTCCATTACTCGGATGGCATAGCGCTAATACAGTTCACTGATATTATTGACGTAGCGGGTAATCAGCTGATAGCCCGGCCGGTGCCCCAGTGCCACCAATGCACGGGCGACAATATTGACAAACCGCCAGGCAAATTCACGGAACGCGGCACTGTTGCCTTCGCCACTGAGCTGCCCCGCCAGACGGGAAGCCACTTCGGATACCCGACCAAACCGCCCGACGGCGTTATAACGTGCTGAAATCTCCGGCCAGCCCAAATGAAAGAGGGACAGTTCATTTCCACGCCCTGCCCGGTGCGCCTCTGCCCAGATACGTCTTAACAAATCGGCATCTCCTTTGGGATCAAAGACAATCACCACCTCGCCACGTCGGATATCCTGCGTTATCAGCAATTCGGCCAACCGGGTTTTTCCTACCCGGGTTGTCCCCATCACCAGTGTGTGCCCGACCCGCTCACGCAAGTCCATAAAAACGTCCGTTTCCTGTGGCTCAATGCCGTGGATAGCCGGAAGACAGTGGTTGCTTCTGTGTTGGCTTATGCTCCACCTGCTGAGGTGCGGCACGCTTTGAATCCCCACGACTTCCCAACATCTGCATCGCTCCATTCTCATTTACCACCACTTCGGTTGAGTAGCGCTCCTACCCCTAGTTATCCTGCCGTTTACGTGTTTTAAGCTGGCCTTCAATATACACCTGCGCCCTTTGCTGCAAATACTCCGCCGCGATGTCGGCTAATTTGCCGAAGATGACGACCTGGTGTCATTCCATTTTTTCCCGCTGTTTACCAGTTTGTTTATTCCGCCAGCTGTCTAGAATCTGATAGTCGTCTAAGAACTAAAAGCAGGTATTAGGCACATAATTATCCGGAATAGGCTTTCTATTTTCAGTCTGTGGTAATCTTCCTTATATAGACACACCTTACCCCGAACTTAACCGACATTGAGGATCGCAGGTATCCTCCGCTTGGTATTCAAGAGAAAAAACTTCAGTAAAAACGGAGGAAGTATGGCTATCGATCTTAACGGCTACATTGCTCTACCAAAATCTAACGAATTCCAACCAGCTTTCTCACACGTTGTTTCAGACGTAGTAGTACAGCTGAATAGCTGTTTTCCTGAACTAATCCATAGTCTGTATGTATATGGAAGCGTAGCTGAAGGGCGGGCAGTAAGGGGAAGGTCCGATCTCGATATGACAGTAATCTTTAATCATGCTCCCAATCCAGCGATTACCGTGCAACTAGCAGCGGTTCAGGCTGAGCTTGAGAAAAATAACCCTATTGTCAGTAAAATTGATTTTGATTGTGGCCTGTTACAGCAGGTACTGCACCCTAATAATAAACTTAGCTGGGGATACTGGCTTAAGCACCACTGTGTCTGCGTCTTTGGAGAGGACTTGAGCCACCGATTTGAGCCTTTTAAACCCTCAAAAGCCATTGCGCTGGCAGTTAATGGTGACTTCATGTCGGTATTGAGTAGATTAATTACCCAAATAAAGGCATCCACTGACCTAAAAAGGCAATTACAGTTTCAGCGTGCGGCTGCACGAAAAGCAATCAGGGCAACCAGTATTCTTCGCAGAGAACATGATAATGACTGGCCTGAAACGCTGAAGGAGCATTGCATAAAGTTTAACGCTCGATATCCAGCTTTAGCAGACGATATGGATTACTTACTTACAATCAGCACTAAGCCTCAGGGTAACTTTACTGATTTCAATACAAGGCTCATAGCTTTTGCCAACTGGCTTGACATGGAGTTTCATACCCTACAGAGCTGATAGCCCCCTATTTACTAACGCACCGGGATATCAGTAACGTCCTCTTTTGGCACAGCTCATAGCTCATAGCTCATATTGTCAGATTTAAATTTTGCTCAGATCAGCAACAGTATCAGATCGAGTGATGGCTAATACACATTACCCAATGAAAATAATAAGCCCTGTCATCACAGGGCAATACGTTAATGATGAAAACACCTCTCAGAACGGGATCTCCGAATCCCAGTAGGTATCATCCTCTCCCGGTAACACTGAAACCTGTACTGGTTGTGTTTTTTTCTTTCCTGATTAAAAGATTGAGATGATGGCTGCTTCTGTGCCGGCTTATGTTCCGCCTGCTGAGATGCCGCATACTTCAAATCCCCACGACTTCCCAACATCTGCATCGCCCCATTCACATTCACCATCACTTCAGTTGAATAGCGAACTTGCCCTCTGGTTATCTTGCCATTTGCGCGTTTTCAGCTGGCCTTCGATATACACCTGCGTTCCTTGCTGCAAATACTCCGTCGCAACGTCAGCTAATTTGCCGAAAATGGCGACCTGGTGCCATTCCGTTTTTTCTCGCAATTCGCCGGTTTGTTTATCCCGCCAACTGTCTGAAGTAGCCAATGAAAGCGTGGCCACCGTACCGCCGACCGGCAGGTAACGGATTTCCGATCCTGCCCCAGATAGCCCACTAAAGTCACCTTGTTAATTCCGCGTGAAGCCATATTCCTTTCCTTATCGGTCAAACTGATTGACGTTGTGTCCATTGCCCCTATTTCAGGGCAAACTCCACCAATTCACGGTAGGCAAAATACTCCACTGATTCACGCGAACACGGTTTCGCAACACGGTTAACGGTAATTGTTTATGCCAATATTGCAGTGCCAGAATTCCAATGGGAGAAGAGGATCTAAAAAAGGCGAGCGCCTGCTGAAATAATGCTGTGGTTGAACTTTTCTTTAGCAGCTTAAAACATGATTGGCTCTTCAAAAAAGCGCCCGATTTTTCTTGAGCCGAACATGAAATGGTGAATGAAATATTGGGACGGTGTTTCTTTAAGTGGTAAGCTGCGCTAATTCCAGAAATACCAGCCCCAATGATCAATACATCTACATCAATTGGTTGAGCCGTTTATCATGCGGACTCTCCCTACCGGAATTAGATTGTAAGTTGAGTGATAACATCACGTGACGCTTTAACGCCGGTTTCTATTGCGCCTTCAATACAGCTTACTGACATTGCAGCAATGTCTCCACCAGCAAAATGAATGCGTCCGTGGGGTTGACGTATTAATGGAGCAGCACCTGTAAGATTGCCTGGACGGTGGTGTACCCATGTTCCTTGAGAAAAGGGATCATCTACCCAATCGTGAAATGCCAAACTCACGACTTCTATATCCGGCACAAATAAACGTAACGCCTGTTGAACCGCGTTTGGGTCATTGGCATCAATCGATAATGCATCGGAGATAAAACAAACGAGTATCGTGTCGCCCTCATGATGATATTCAACCTTAACTGTATTGATTGGCGCCTGTTTAACTGGCGCAAGAGCAGCAAAGGCGTCTAATTCGCCACGGACACGAACCATGAGTTTTATTGTACGCATTGGCAGCTTGTCTTCTATCATTTTCCGGACGGGTTCCACAACTTGAGGACTAATCTGTAAATCAGACAGAACATTAAGCGGAACTGCCACAACAGCTGATTTAACGACAATTTGTTCGCCAGCATGGGTTGTTATCGTGACATTCGAACCATCATCAGCGATTGCAGAAACTGGGGTGGAAAGACGCAATTCAGCTTTTGAATCATTGTGAATAGCCTGAATTAAGCGTTGTGTTCCTCCCTCAAGTTGCCAGAATCCTGCTGTTTCCAGAAATGCGTCCCAGCGGCCAAAATATATTGCAGCCCATAGCAAAAATTGTGCGATACCTTGTTGATCCCAATCGTGTACAAATGTCGATAAAGCGCCATCTATAACATCGCGTTCATAAGCAGATAAATTGAGGGCATTTAGTCGGTCAGCAAGGGTTTGTTTCTCAATTTCCTGTGTGTCTGCATCTGAATATGAAAACGGCATTGGAAACGATGTGCGCGCATCACTCAGATATTGTTTTAATAGTGGCTCTACAATAGCATTGAATTCTTCCATTGTTCCCGAATGTAATGTGCCATCAGCAAGCCAAAGTATTTTATTGATTTCTGCTGGTGGATTTATACCAAGACCATAACGTTGCAATTCATGCCAAATATAGGGTTGAGTCCAATGGGCGTAAGCTCCCCCGAACTCTACAGAATGCCCGAAGGCTTCTCCTGAATAAGTACGCCCACCAATACGATTGCGCGCTTCAAGAAGAACAACAGAATAGCCAGCATTGCTTAGATCACGAGCGGCAACCGTTCCGGCAAAACCTGCTCCTATTACAGCAATATCATACTGGCTGTTCATAATACGACTCATATGAAATCTCCTTCGGTATATTTTGTTGGGTTTTTATCTGACCAAAAAGCATCCTATTCACAATATTAATAAATTATTAATTACACTCAGTCAATGACGATGTGTAAACCACTTTTGATTTTTCTGAGAAATGGACAATTTTTTGACTTAACCAATTGTTAATTAAATAATTAATATTATTTATTAAGTGAGTAATCTATGATAAATAGATAGATTTTCATGTCATTTCATGAGATAAACGAACACATTCAAATCTCTGCATTTTATTAAGAGTTGGTGTTTTACACTGACACGGTATCTATTGGATTATTGGTAGCTATGACGAAATTTCAACGACGCCCTAAACATGACCCGAGAGAGTCTGAACAAGAAATACTGAATGCTGCTGAGCAATTTTTAACAGAGCATCCATTTCGTGCATTGAATGTTGATGAGGTCATGCGTCGTACAGGACTTAAGCGCCCGGCTTTTTATGTCCATTTCCGGGATAAGCATGATCTGATTTTACGTGTTGTTCAAAACATTGGTCGAAAATTACTCATCATAGCTAATCGCTGGTTAAACGGTAATAATGATCAAGATGATTACCTTCGAGCATTGGAGGAAATTGTTGCCGTTTATCATAAACATGGGCCTTTTTTGCGTGCTTTGGCTGAGGCGGCTGGAACTGATGAGCGCGTTGAACAGATGTACCGCTCATTAATACAAGATTTTATATCGGCTGCGATCAAACATATTCATGAAGAACAGAGGCGTGGTCGTATTAGGAAAGATATTGAAGTAGAAGAGACTGCCAGAGCATTAACCTGGCTTGAAGAACGATATCTGTCTGAGGCATTTGGCCGCACCCCACAGACAGATCCTAAAGTTGTTGTGAAAGTACTCCATAATATTTGGATATCTACGCTTTATAATACGTGACCGATTCGGCAAATTATCCTGAACAATAATTTGGGTTAAAGTGTGAATTCCCCTGCTTGCCGGGTGCGGCCTGTTTTTTGTTCCGGCAAGCGGCGTTTTCGTCAGCCAGTCATTCAACGATAACTGGCTCCAATCAATGGCCCCCCACCAAAGGATGATAGGTTTTATGTTCTGTCAGTAACGGTTCCATTTTTTGCCAAAGCTCATCGGAAATGAGCTATTGTGAGGTAGTTTTGTTGCTCAAAATCATCACCAAATGGAGGTCAATACAAAGGTGGCATGACAACAGAGTAACGATACTATAAATACCTATCGAGATAGGCTATAAATCTGAGTAAATAAAGCTTAATGATTTATACTAATATAAATAACGCAATAATAATAAAAATGAATTATTATGAATTTAATTAGATATCTTTTTCTTCCCCTTGGGAATTATTATATTTCTTGAGCACGCACTAATAAGTGCAATTTTTAAAAAAATGACCAGTTACTATAGTAAGCATTTTTCTCGACAACGGATTACTTCAGTTATAGCTTTATAATGGTATTGCGCTTATTATACTAATATGACTCTGCTATTATTTTCATAATATAAATAAAGTGGAATACATCCCAATCGTACTTACCAATAAAAATTTATATAAATTAACCAGTTACATGATTTCTCTGACTAATATTTCTGGTACCTGAAAACCACTATTAATTAAGTTAAAATTTGGATAACGAAGTATATGAATAATTTTGACGATTACGAAAAACTTGCTGCACGCCATGTCTCTTTGCAACGCATTCTGACCCTATTTAAACCTTGGCGAGGACGCATTATTTTTATTGGCTTACTCATCGTCATTGGAGCGGGCATTGGCGTTCTAGCGCCCTTTTTATTACGCGAAATTATTGATACCGCACTACCTCAACAAAATATACAACTTCTTGGCTGGTTAGCATTAGGTTTAATCGTGATTACTGCTCTAAACGCAGCGATTAACGCGACACAAATGATATTATCTACCAAGATAGGCCAAGCCATAATGCACGAGCTACGGGTACGGCTCTATGGGCACCTGCAAACGCTTTCTCTCGCCTTTTTCACACGAACTCGGACAGGCGAAATTCAATCCAGTATCGCCAATGATATTGGCGGACTTCAATCTGTCGTCAGCAATACGGTGACCGAAATCATTCGCAGTGCCACCATTACCGTAACCACTGCCATTGCTATGCTGTTGCTGGACTGGAGACTAGCGCTGTTCTCCTTCGCCGTCTTGCCGCCATCACTCTGGCTCAGCCACAGAGTCGGAATTATACGTGAACGCCTGACGCACCAACAACAAGATAGCCATGCCGATATGTCTGCTATTGTACAAGAGACCCTATCAGCTCCAGGCATTATCCTGTCACGTACTCTGGCACGTAGTTTTCTTCTGATCCAACGTTTTGAAAAAGCATCGTCCAAAACCTTGCATTTAGAAGTGCGTGCACATACTGCAAGTGAATGGGCTTGGTCAGTGATTGAATTACTGCTCGGTGCGATGCCTGCACTGACATTATTATTAGGTGGTTTGCTAATTGGACAAGGCGTGCCAGTTACCATCGGTACGCTTGTGGCCTTGATCGCACTACAGGAACAATTGTTGTGGCCCTTAGAAAATTTATTGGAAAATGCAGTAAGACTACGTACTACACGGGCATTATTCACACGTATTTTTAAATACTTAGACACTCCTCCCGATATTACAGAACCGGCTCAAGTTCGGGACTTCAGTGATGAAGGGCCGTGTGGCCATGTACGATTTGAAAACGTCAGTTTTAGCTACGATAATACTGACTGGTCCAGCTTACGCAATGTATCAATAGATATCCCAGCAGGGAGTCATGTGGCTATAGTCGGGCCTACAGGTGCAGGTAAAAGTACCTTCGGTTATCTTCTGGCCCGACTTGTTGATCCGAGCCAAGGTCGAATTACAATTGATGGTATTGACCTTCGAGATATGAGCTTTGAACAACTTGCGAGCGTACTCGGCGTAGTCACGCAAGAGCCATTTCTCATGAATACTAGCATCGCAGAAAACTTACGCTTTGCCTGCCCGGAGGCCAGCGATGAGGATCTTATTGCAGCTGCGCGTACTGCACAAATTCATGATTTAATCTCCTCGCTGCCTGAAGGCTATCAAACCAAAGTTGGTGAACGTGGCTATCGCTTTTCAGGCGGAGAAAAACAACGCCTTGCGCTGGCTCGAACGATCTTGCGTAACCCGCCAATTCTACTGCTTGATGAAGCAACTAGTGCGCTAGACAACACGACTGAAAGAGCAATTTCTCTAGCTTTGGCACAAATGGCATCCGAACGCACTGTCATCTCTATTGCGCACCGTCTTTCTACTATCCGTCATGTGGATCAAATATTGGTGCTCAAGGATGGTCAGTTAAAAGAATGGGGAACCCATCAACAATTGGTCGAAGCAGATGGCATCTATGCCGGGTTGTTACGTACAGCTGAACCAACCTAAAATTCAATTTTCGAATATTAAAATAGTGTGGCATTGGCCTAACGTGATAGTACTGCATAATTAGGCTGATAAAATAAAAAAGCCATGAGTTTTAAAAATGATTAAATTTACCTATCATTTTTAATCTCATGGCTTCATATTGAATACCAAATTAATCATACCGTTCAAATATTCTCCATAAAACGTCAATAGCCCCTAGTAAAAATGCTATATTTATAGTAAATAATTTATTGTTAATTTCTCATGATATTAGAGGGTGTTGTTGAATCTATTTTTATAGCCATATTATTTATTTAATGAAAGTAACGTGCGGTAACTTTTCAGGCAGTACTGTATCAGTATTTAAAAAAACATATAAATAAAAGGGAAAATGTATGAGCGATTGGGAGGCTGTCCCTGTATTGGCTGCATTGGATCTAGATAAATTGGTTTATTTTTATACAGCCAAACTTGGGTTCCATTGCGACAATTGTGTTCCGAATAAATATGCGATAATTAGCAAAGGGGAAACTGAAATCCATTTTTGGGCATGCAACGATAAATACATTGCAGAGAACACTTCTTGCTATATTTTCGTGAAAGATATCCAAAGTGTGTTTCAAGAACTACAAGCGCAGACTGAAGTCTCTCCGCTTGCGGAAACTCCATGGGGCATGTTGGAATTCCACCTAATTGATCCAAGTGGAAATTTACTTAAATTTGGGCAGCTAGTTTAGCTGTTTAACGTTCTCTCCAACTTCTGTTTATTCAAAATATATGGACGTCGAACTTGAAAAATCCATTCAAACGTATGGCTTCTTTTTACGTTTAAAAGAAATAACGGAGTGGCCCCTCTTTGTTTAATAACCTTTCCGAAAGCTGCGCTGCCGTAGACTTTATCTGCAATCACAAAATCGGATGGAGGAAATTATTCACTAATTTTTTTGTGAGTGAGTTATTTTTCTGCAAATACATTTACACCTGTGAGATTAGCAGTGAAATTCCACAATCTTAAAGCTTCCGATGGATCAATTGCATATTCACAAACACCGATAAAGGGGTCTTTATAATCTGATGCTAGTCCGATAATGTCACAATCTTCACAATAAAGCCCCCCCAACCCATTCAAAGCTGGGCTTGTTGCTGCCCATACTTCAGTTGCAGCTCCTTGCGCTGGAGATTTAAAAAGTACATCTGAGGCTGTTGATGACGCATTAAATCCTGAATTGATCGGTTTTTGGACTCTTATAGGCCCCCTATAACTATTTTAAGGTAATTCGGCTCTAGTATGCGGGGTATAAAATTCCTCCAGCGCAGCAACCTCATCACTACTAAGAGCGATATTCATACAATGAGCATTATCTATAAGTTGTTCAGTTGATGTCACTCCAACGATTGGTGAAGCGATTGATGGTTTAGATAGTAACCAGATTAAAGCTATATATGCGAGCTTACACTCTTTACTGGTTGCAATTTCATTTAGAACAAAAATAATTTTCTCGTCACTTTGCTTTGCAGACCTATATAACCATGACAATTCCTTGTCTGTTTGCGAACGAATAGTATCGGCATGATTTGTTAGTTTACCTCTGGCAATGGCTCCATGGCGTAACACCAATCCCTTCAGAAACACAATAAGGAAGCATTTCTTTTTCTCGATTGATGAGATTGTAATGATTTTGCATACTGATAAACTGGCTCCAATCAATGGTCTCCACTTTTCTCTGACCAATAAGTCATTTTGCCAAAATCGTTCAAACACGCCCGCTGCCTGCCATTCCTGTAAACGGCAGTGAATACTACTTGAAGAGCAAATTCCTGTGGTATTTAAGACACTTCACTGGAATCTAGTTCTCAAGATAAAGAAATACGACTTCATATTCGGCGTTCTTTGCGGCAAATTTTAGAACGATACATTGCGAAATGGGTAAAGCATCCAGAACAAAAGGAGGTTGCGAAAATCATTGCTGGATCGTTAGCATAGCAATACGAAAAAATTATTTCTCAGATATTGATCAAACATATTAAATCATATTACTTGTATCCATTCATGCAATTACCTAAATTAGCGCTTTGTTGATGCTATATTTATTTTAATATTATTTACATGAGAGCTAAAATAAGATCCATTGTTTTCTTGTGACCGTTCCTAAATGAGTTGAATCTGTTTTTTCTTTTTTAATCAAAAGGAGAGTTCATGATGTTAACATTTAAAATAGCCACCTATGTTCAATTAACATTAATTAGATAACAGCACATTTTAATCATATGTAAAAAACACCCTTAAATACAAATTAATAAATCATTAATTAGAATGATAATGTATTTACTTTCTTCCAGCATTGAAACCTCTCTCCGCTGTTGAATTATAAAGATAATTGTCAGGCTATCTTTGGGAAAGAGTTATCTAAATAACATATTGAATAAAATAAAAATTCTTTATGTCATGACACTGATAAAAACTTCTATTAAATCATTACCCCTTATTATGGGAAAAACTCGGATTACACATAAACATAAAAGTAAAAATATTCTTATTTACAAAGCCATTAAAACAGAGGATATCTCAAATTTTAGTGCAGCCGAAAAAGAAAACCTAAATTTAATTGAACAACAGATGGCAACAAAATCGCTCAATCATCTGAAATCTGAATTTAATTAGTTAATTCAAGGAGTGCAAAAATGAAAGAGAAACCTGGAATTATTAGATACTTGGTATTGGTAGCACTACTTGATTTTATTGGTTTGGGAATGGTTGTAGCGATATTCCCGCATATGATGATCTCTGATGCTGTTTCTCTATTCCCAAGCGATTGGGAGCATCAAGAAAAGGTGATTATGCTGGGAATTTTCCTTGCTACCTATCCACTTGGGCAGTTTTTTGGTGCTTCCATTTTGGGAAAAATGTCAGATATTTATGGCCGAAGAAAGATGATGTTAATAGCTATTGCGGGCACTGCAATCGCATTTTTCATCAGTGCTTATGCCGTGATTGCAGCATCGGCGTGGCTTTTGCTGTTTAGCCGCTTGTTAGCAGGACTGATGGCAGGCAACGTGGCAATAGCACAAGCAAGCATGGCTGATATCAGTTCACTGAGTAATAAAACGAAAAACCTTACGATGATCCAGACTGCATTGGGTCTGGCTTGGGTCATCGGGCCACCGGTAGGAGGCTGGTTAGCCCATTTTTCTCTGGGGCAATTCAGCGGTTATATGACGCCATTCGTTATTATGGCTGCTATCTTTACTTTGTTATTCATTTATACATTAGTTGCATACCCCGATACGCTAGAAACTCATACCCAAGAAAAAATAAATATTTTTTCCGGTTTAGTGCAAATTGCAAAAGCCTACAGCCACGCTGAACTGAGAACTGCATTTGCTATCTGGACGATTTTCGTTGCGGGTTGGTGGTTATTTGAATCTTTCCTACCTGCTTATCTGTTGGATATTTATCGTTTCAGTTCATTTCAGATTGGTACTTTTCTAGCGTCAATGGGAGCAACCTACGCGCTGTTCCAATATATTGTGGTAAGACACGTTGCCAAATCCGCTAAACCTGAAAATATGGTGCGATATTCACTAGTGGTGTCATCACTTGCTGTCATGGCAATTTCAATGGTAAGCAATGTGATTTATCTGCATATCTTAATTACCCTTTTCGTTACTTCTATGGGCTTTGCATTACCTGGCCTGATTAGCAGTATTTCAAACCTGGCGCCAGAAAATGAACAAGGTGAAATCATGGGTTCAATCAGCTCCATTCAGGCACTGGCCACATTAATAGTCATGTTGTTGGGAGGTTTCCTTGATACCACGAATATCCGAGTAACTGTGGTGGGTGGCGGATTATTACTGTTAATAAGTTGGCTACTTTTTGTAGTGCGCCTAAAAGCCATTAATCGCAAAGCTATTAGCGACTATAAGGAGCTGCAATGAAAAGCCATTATCAGGTATTAATTGTGTAGGTACTGGCCCGTCGGATTGCTACTGGTGTGCAGGATAAAGAAAAATGGAATTGATGTGGTAGTGATCGAGAAAAGATCTTCCTGTTCAACTCAACTTTACGCATTAGCAGATACCAATAGAAACCTGGCTACTTTATTGATAGCAGCCAGATTGTTCTAATTTCATATGATTAAACTAATTCTGTCACTTTGCTAATAAAAATCACGATCATAACGTTCTGATTAAAGTGTAAAAAGCTTCTTTCGAACCATTTGTCGATATTCTGTCGGGCTTAAATCAAAATGTTGCTTGAACACTTTACTCAGGTAAGCCTGACTCTCATATCCAGCTGCTACAGATATTTCATGTACAGTTAAATTAGTCTTGGCAAGAAGATCTTTTGCCATCTCTAAGCGTACTCCTTGAATATATTTTTTAGTAGATATTCCCGTAGAGTTTTTAAATCGTCGGGTCAATGTCCGTGGAGAAATAGAAAAATAAGCGGCTAATCTATTAAGATCTATGTCTTCTTTAATATTTTCTTTTAACCAAGATTGAATATCGCTTATTAATTCATCTGGATGTCTATCTACTGCACCGTCGAGGTACCGTTGTTCTTCATATGGCCGCCGTATTTCATGAGAAAAATTGCGTTGTACATTTTTAGCTGCTTTCTTGCCATAAAGACGGGAAACTAAATGAACCATAACATCTGCTAGTGCATTGAGGCTAGCTGCACAGTAGATTCTATTTGATTGAGTAATGAAAAATTCTGTTTTTAAGTTTACCTTGGGATAATCTTTTTTAAATTGCTTGGAATAATGCCAATGCGTCGTTGCAGCAAGGCCATCTAATAAACCTGACTCCGCTAACAAGCATACTCCAGTGCCAACAGCAACTATTGTCGCTCCGTTTTCCCACTGATTTAATAAATAGCTCAAGATATTGCTACAATTTTTTATAATAGGTTTTGGGTTTCGCCAAATGCCAGGAACAATTATTAAATCTGCGTAGGAGGCAGAATTAGCAGATGAATCTGCCTTAATCTTAAAATTTTCATGCAACGAAATATCACAACCTTTATCTGAAATATAATGAACACTGATGTTATGGATTTTATTTTCTATCTGTGATGAGGCTAAACCAGCATGAAGCATTTCAATAGGCAAGGTAATGCTGCTAGACAGGAGATTAGGAAAAATAACAATGTGTACATTTTTTATTTTCATATGTTATCAGTTATTAATTGGCCTAAAAATATAAAGTATTGGCTATTTTTTCATAATGAAACATTATTGATTGGATTAGAATATTCATCAACTAATTAATTTTCATAGGAATGAAAATCATATGCTTGCTTTGCCTGTTATCGTTGGTTCTGGTGGTATAAACGCTTCCGGAAGAACGTCATTCCATCAAGGATTTCGCCGTATTGTTATTGATAAATTAAGCCAAGAAGCTCGCCAAGAGACTTTTTGGGGCCTCGCGACGTTAATGAACTTAGTTTCAATTGGTAAAAATGGCTTTATCGATCACGAAGGCCAACCAATCATGTTGCATGAGATTGAATCCAAGTATGGTGAAGAAATATTGCAAGGGACGTTGATTCGCAAAATAGATAAGTCTCATTTTGATGTAGATGCCACACATTGGCAAAAGAAGATGACACTGAGTGCAAAAAAAGGGGATAAATTGGTTTTTGAAACTGAACAATCCTCGTTGCCTACTCCTGTACCTCGAAATTGGGAAATTACCTCGCTCGGAAATAATCGAGTAGAAGTTACAGTACATGGCGATCTTTGTGTTAAACACGATGCCTATTTGGACAATAGAATTAAAGCAGCAGGTCAACTCCCCAAGGGGTTTGAACTCGAAAAATTATATAAAAGCCATAACCATCCCCGAGGATTACAAGCAACTATTTTTGCAGCTACCGATGCTATAAAGTCATGTGGGTTAGATTGGGACGAAGTTTTATCTTTGGTAGAGCCAGACAAAATTGGTACTTATTCAGCTTCTTTAACTGGTCAAATGCAAAAAGAAGGGTTTGGCGGGCTAATGGGAAATCGTCTCCGAGGTGAGAGAAGCAATAGTAAGAATTTGGCATTAGGGCTAAATTCTATGTCTACAGACTTTATAAATGCATATGTTATTGGAAGTGTCGGCACAACTTTTTCAACAACTGGGGCATGTGCAACATTCCTTTATAATTTGAAAGCTGCAGTAAACGATATACAAGGTGGGCGTACCCGTGTCGCTATTGTGGGAAGTGCAGACTGTGCAATCACACCAGAAATTGTCGAAGGTTTTGCGAATATGGGGGCTTTGGCTGACCTTGATAGCCTTAAAAAATTAGACGGAGTGGATGAAGAAAATATAGATTTAAGTCGAGTGAGTCGGCCATTTGGAAATAATTGTGGCTTTACAATAGGTGAAAGTGCTCAATTTATTGTGCTAATGGACGATGCCTTGGCTGTTTCTTTAGGTGCACATATTATGGCGGCTGTCCCTGATGTTTTTGTAAATGCGGACGGGATTAAAAAATCCATTACAGCCCCAGGTGCGGGTAATTATATTACCATGACTAAGGCTGTATCATTGGCAGCCAACATTATCAGCAAAGAGTCTGTTCAAAATCGGAGCTGTATTATTGCACACGGTTCAAGCACACCGCAAAATAGAGTGACTGAATCGCATGTATATGACTGTGTAGCAAAAGCGTTTCGTATTTCAAATTGGAAAATAACTGCGCCAAAAGCTTATGTTGGTCATACCTTAGCAGCGTCAAGCGGTGATCAGATAGCAATCGCGCTTGGTATATTTAGCCACAATATAGTTCCAGGTATTTCTACTATAGAAAAAGTCGCCGATGACGTTTATGCAGAGCACCTTGATATTAGAACTTCGAACTATCATACCGAGGAAATTGATATAGCATTTGTCAACTCGAAAGGGTTTGGTGGCAATAATGCAACCGCTCCACTTTTGTCTCCAAGCGTAGTATTTAGCATGATTGCTAAACGTCATGGTATCGAAGCTGTTGAAGCTTATTATAATAAAAACCTTAAGATTAAAGCTAACCAAGCTGACTATCGTAAAAAAGTTAACTCGGGTGAGTTTGATTTAATATATAGATTTGGCGAGAATGTGATAAATGAAGAAAATATCAATATAACTGAAGAGGAAATTCATTTGCCAGGCTACGAACTGCCTATTATTTTGTCAAAAAATAACCCTTTTGAAGACATGCATTAATAAATTATACCATACTTATTTTTTATTATGTGAATACAAAAATTATATCATAAAAAATTAGAGAGCAAGCATTTAGCTCTCTAATTTTTATTCAGAGATATTTATTCTTTAAATTTAATAAGTTAATTTACTTTTGGCATATGGCACGTTGGGATAATTAAATACGTGAGTATTGCTTTAAAATCACCCCTTATCATAGCGCTTAATGGTCTCTTGTAATCTTTTACTATGTTCTTTAGCTTTGTTTATTATTTCACCTTTAGTATTCCCAGTAACGTTTTTTACATCATATACGCTCGCGATCTCATATAGAATAACGGGTTCTATATAATGCATTTTTGAGTATTCTGCTGATTTTTTAATAGGTTCAAGAAAATTATCCATGCGAGAAGTATATTCGTCTAGCTTAAAGTTCCTTTCCGGTTGTCCTACAGTAAAACTAGGTAATAATTTTTTATTTTTTAACTTATATCCTTTTGAACCATAAGCGAATTGATACTCGAACACTTGGTCAAACCAAACTTTCAGTATTGCGGGCATGTTAAACCAATACATTGGGTATTGTAAGATAATAAAATCATGCCTCAACAATGCCTCTTGTTCTGCAGCAACATCAATATTGTAATTAGGGCTTAGGTTATAAATGTCACGAATTTCAAGCTCAATATTACTTTTTTTTAATTCCTCAACAATTGTTTTATTCGCAGCGGACTGTTGAATGTTCGGGTGAGCTAATATCATTAATGGCATTTTTATTTCCTTATGTAATTATTTTATATAAGCTATGTGTTTTATAGTTCCCATAATTAGTTTATGATGATTTTTTACCATTACAATAACTATCCATTTTGATAGTGAGGAGAAATTTTATGGCAATGATTACAAAAGGAGAGAATGGCCAAATTGCATTTAACGGGAAGAATTATCCTTGTTTTATCAGTATGGCGATGGATTTAATTGGGGGTAAATGGAAAGGAGTAATTTTGTATTATTTGAAGGATAAAAATAAGCGATTTAGTGAACTAAGAAAAGATATCCCTCATATAACCGAGATGACTTTAAGCATACAACTCAAGAAGTTAGAAAAAGATGGCTTAATAATACGAGATGTTTATGGCGATAAACCACCTATTAAAGTTGTTTATTCCCTGACTGAGTTTGGAAAGTCATTAAAACCGGTGTTTGAATCGTTATCAATATGGCTGCTTGAGGTATCAAAAGATGTATGAAATCAATATGAGCATAAAGAGATGATACGAAAGTTATTGGGTTTTACTGAGGGCCTGCACAAGGCGAAATGATGTATTCCCCCAATCAATGCCTAATAATATTTCGATATAATTTTTTCATCTTAGTTATTTTAAAATGTAATTAAAATTGTGTAATTAAATACTTTATCTAGGTTAATAATTTTCAGCTTGCTGCTTAATATTACCCTCTTCTTTTTTTGAAATAGTCTGGTATTTTGGAAATAAATACCTCATAAATTATCAATTTCCAGACACCAGAATGTTTCCAAAATATATGAAGAGGGTAATATTTATGGATGTAGCCTCTAGCGGAATATTTCTATCTCATCAAATTCATACACTGATTTTTTATTAACCGAGCGAAAACTAAAATGTTTTATTGCAAGCATTGAGAGCGGAAGTTGGCAGATGTTCATTCTGTCTGAATGGCTGCTTTCAACCAGTTGAAATCCCAGCAACAAGATTGTATTGATACGTGACTATATATTGCGTTCTGTTAAGTAAAAAGCCACCTGCATAGCAGATGGCTTTGGCATGTCCCTGAATGGAGGGTGCTGATGGTTAACTCATTCTCATTCAGTAACAGATTACGGATTCCCTTAAAAAATATTTCACTCAACCATGAAAAAGTTAATCAGATATTATAAATTTATAACATGTCTGTAGCGCTACACTTTTCACTTGATGAACCATATTTAATCTAGCAATACTTTAATTAACCAAAATTTGCATATTTTACATTTAAACTTTAATGTAAAATATAACCGTGTAATAATAAGTGATATCCTTAACACCAAGGTATAGATCAAATTAATATGATAAACCCACATAAATATCTATTCTGAAAATCAGCCTGGTGTGGCTTCGCCAATAATTTTACATCGTAATTATTTTATTAGTATAATAACCAATATATTGAGCCAGACATAAAACACTACGAGTAATTAAGCACTCATTATGCAATGAGGTCAACATGAAAATAATCAAAAAGTGCACTAAAATGTACACTCTTCACATATTATTATGTTTTTCATGTAAAAAAAAGTTGCGATAAACTATTCTTATAAAGCAACATATCGAAAAATATTATGGAAGGTAGTAAGTTAATAATGTAATGTCTTAAGAATAAATCTAACAACATTATTATTTTCCGAAATGAAAACATCAGGAATAAAACGAAAGTCTAATATCATTAGTAACATTGAGTATATGATGAGAAGAGAGGGTGAAAATAAATCCTCACTGGCTATGCGTTCAGGTGTTACAAGAACAACACTCTATAAAATTCTTGATGGTCAAATAAATAAAGTTCAGCATTCAACAATCACGCGGATTGCCGATTTTTTCGGAGTCAGGTGTGATGTCATTGAGCATTGCAATATTGAAGAACTTGATCGTATAGATAATACCCTCTCCTCCGAGGGTAATAGGAACCCTTCTGCCATTCCGTTGATTCCCCAGTCAGATGTGTTAGGCAGCATGGATGATCGTATCGGTCAGCTTGTCATGAAATACCCGATAATTTGGGCTTTCGAAGAAGGTGCCAACCTGGTTGGAATGACGGTAGAAACTGAAATTGATAAAATTTTTTTCCCTGGTGATACATTAATCATTAAGCGCTATGCCGCACCTGTCAAAAATCAGCCATCGCTAATATATGCACCCGATAAAGGATTTTATCTCCACGATGTGTCTAGTGGCTCAAAAAAAGTGCCAACCATAAACGAGCAATTAATTGGAATCATAATCGAAGAACGCATTTCGTAAGCAAAGGAGCATTAGCTGTGTCAGGTAATCAAAAATATAAATTGCTGGGTTTCAGTCGCTCTTCCGATGCAATAAGGGCAAACATCATGATCCTGTCTACCGGAAAAAGCATCAGCATTCCGTTAAAGGAGTTGGAAAGCAGTCAGGTTTCAGAGGATCTCAATAGAAATGAACTCAGAGAAATCTATCGCCGAATTTATGGAGGCGAGGATACAGTCACTGCCTATGATCTCGCAGATCGAAATGAGCGTTCTTGGTTTGCCTATCTGATGATTGCACTTTCTCTGGCTATTATTTATATCTTTTGCACAGTAACAGGAATAAAGCCAATCAGTGTCCCCTATATTAATATGGTGATACCTGCCGCAATCTTTTTTTATCCATTAACTTTCATTCTCGTTGATATCCTCAATGAATTTTACGGGCTTCGTCTGGCCAGAAAAGCCATTCTTTTTTCGTTTATTACCAATATCCTGTTTGTTCTCGGCTTGATGTTCACAGCAATATTGCCGGGCCTGAAAGAGTGGGGATTAGCAGAAGCCTATACTGAAATTGTTCATAGCATTGCTGCTGTCCTTGTTGCATCTTCAGTTGCTTATATTGTCTCTGAGAATGTCAATTCATGGCTGTTATGTAAAATTAAAGAACTGACCAACTCCCGTTACCTTTTTATTCGTATCATAACCAGCACAACTATCGCGGCCGCATTGGACAGTGTTATTTTTTGTACGCTGGCATTTTATAATACGCTGGATGCCGACACGATTAAGGTCATTATTTTATCCCAATTTATTATCAAAATAACCTACGCAATTGTCGGTGTTGGGCCAATCTATGCTACCCGGGCGCTATTCAGAAAATATATAACCTCATAGAAGAGAAGCCATAATGGACATTCAAAAATCAATAACACATCTTGGAAAAAAAACCGATTACATACAAAGTTATTCACCAGAATTACTTGAAACAATACCGCGATCACTCGCACGCGATGTTATCGATATCAGTTCCGATTCATTACCTTTTCAGGGTTTTGACCTTTGGACTGCGTGGGAACTTTCTTGGTTGAATAGCAAAGGAAAACCGATTGTCGCAATAGGTGAGTTTACTATTCCTGCAACCAGCCCGGGGTTAATTGAATCGAAATCGTTCAAGCTATATCTCAACAGTTTTAATCAGACTAAATTCGAGACGACTGATGATGTGATTAGGGCGATGAAAAAAGATCTGTCCCAGACAGCCGGCGAACCTGTGGAAGTGAAACTTTATCCTCACCTTGACGGGTACGGCCATGAAATCAGCCAATTCTCAGGCCAGTCGCTGGATGAGTTAGATATCGAAATAGATGGGTACGACTTTGATGCGACGATACTGGCTAATGCAGCTCCGGCGGAAGCAGATATTGTTTCGGAGACAGTGTATTCAAATCTATTAAAATCAAATTGTCTGGTTACAAACCAACCAGACTGGGGCAGCGTTGTTATTCGTTATGAGGGCGCAAAGATTAATCATGAAAGATTGCTGCGTTACCTTATTTCTTTCAGAACACATAACGAATTCCATGAGCAATGTGTCGAGCGAATTTATAATGATATCATGCGCTATTGCCATCCAGAGAAATTGACCGTATTTGCCCGTTATACAAGACGTGGTGGGTTGGATATTAACCCTTTCAGAAGTAATTATGAAAGTGCCCCACAGACAGGACGGCTTATCCGCCAGTAATTAATATTATTCAGAGTGAGACGCGATTGCCTCACTCTGCCCTCTTCTGCCAAAATAAAAACTATCACTAGGTCAATAATATATTCAAATTGACAGACATAATTACTATCAACCACAAGCCCAATGGATTTTGTTCGTCAACAAATCTATTTGAGCCACACCATCCCCGCCGATATTGGGATCACCCAGGCTTTCATCAAATTCAAAGTAAAACTCACTCAAATCATCCGGAGTAGATTGTGCTGAATGTGTTGTTCCACCAAAATGGTGATCGTAAAAATACTTATCTAAATTAAGATTCAGTTTTTCACTGACTTCATGGAATATCGGTATATATCCCTTAATATCTTCTATTTTCAAATTATCAATAGCTTCAGTGTCTTCAATATCATATAACCAATCAGGATTTTCTTCGGGCTTTATTCCTACATTAGGATCATCAGAATAAGGCACTAAATTGAAATAATTAGCTGGCTGATCAGATGAAAAACAATGTGTTTCATGCATTGATTCATAATCAATAGGTATGCAATTCTTGCTGGGTAATTCGCACTGTTCTCCTGAGCATTCTTCTTCGGTCAGATAAATAAAACACCAGCCTCCACCTATCTCGTCAACCTGATACACTTCACGCGCATGTCTATTATTACGGTATGAAATTAGCTCCTGCCAAAAAGCATCATCACCTAAAGCGTCACCGCCTTTTTCTAAAAATTCATTTACACCTTCTTCTTCATCATCTTCAAAATCATTTCCCTGAAAAACAGATAAATATTCTACATCAGAACTTCTCACATTATATTCAGCAGGAATTTTCACAGTAAAAATATGCGCCATTGGTACACCGTTTACCCGGCTTCTTGGCCACTGGCAGGGTTTAATACCTGAGGGTCTTCCAAATGCCCACCCATCTGTTCCAGTCTCAGAGTATGTCACGACATAGATGTTCTGTGGTTTCTTCATTTCCATTCCCAAAAATATTTCCTAATCAAGGTTGTCAAAAAAATTTAAATAATTCTTCTGACAACTTTTTTATCATAAAAATTCATATTTTTTGAAAATTGACGTACCACTTTGCCGCGTGTCTGCAAACACAGACATCATGCTTTATAGATATCTTTAAATACGGCAGAAAATTGGCCTTTACCCTGAATTATCTGAATATTATCCATTTAAAGCATCAGCCTTGGTAAATATGTTACGGCCAATTTCATATGCTACCTCCTGATACGCATGGGGGGCTGTTAATTCAGGATAAAACAGCAATTCTGAAGTGATAATGGGGGTGCCACAATAATCAAAAATACCATGGTTAATCTGTGTGTTTATTGCATCCGTGAAACCATGCTTTGAATAAGTACCTCTGCTAGCAGACGCCAAAGCAACCAAATGTACCGGAAGGTGCTGAAGTTTTTTCTCCAACCTGCCATCAGGATGCTCGTTATAAGCCCAGCCATGGCAGAACACACGATCTATCCACCCCTTAATCAGGGCCGGCATTGTCCACCAATAGATAGGATAAACCAGAACCAGCGCATCTGACCTGTCAATACGTGCTTGCTCAGCAATAACATCAGCCGGAGGTAAACCTGTTTTGTAAAAGGCAGCAATATCTGACTCAGTAAATCTCGGATCAAATCCTTCTTTAGTAAGATCGGCAATTTCAGCGCTATTTGCGGGGTTTGATCGCCTGATACCATCGGCAATATATTGAGCCACATGACCACTGAGAGAGTCTGAAATGGGGTGTGAGAGAACGATAAGTGCGCGCACCAACTGCCTCCTTCTTGATTATGATAAAAGACAAGCGTAATCTATATACCAAAAGTAAGTTACCATTAGTAAGTTACCTTTGGTATATAAATATGTCAAGCAACAAACTTCATTTAAAACAGGCTCATTCACACACGCGTGTTCGCCTCAGCAGAGAAGAACGCTACCAGCAGCTAACCGACATTGCCTGGAAGATCATTCGGGAAGAAGGAACAGAGGCTCTGACACTGGGCAAGCTGGCTGAAAAAGCCTCCGTGACTAAACCCGTTGTTTACGATCATTTTGGTACACGCTCTGGTTTGTTAGCGGCGCTGTACACTGAATTTGATAACCGCCAAACGGCGATTATAGACGCGGCGATTCAGCAAAGTGAGCCCGTTCTGGAAGAAAAAGCCGCCGTTATTGCGTCTTCTTATATCCATTGTGTGCTCAATCAAGGACGTGAAATACCCAGTATTATCGCCGCCTTAGCGGGTTCACCTGAACTTGAGAAAATAAAACGCGAATATGCCAGAATTTTCATAGAAAAATGCGAAGCGATATTGATGCCATACACCAAGGGCGGAAAAATTACAGCCGCACGCCTATTGGCAATGTTGGGAGCAGCAGAAGTTTTATCTTATGCCGCAGTAAATGGCGATATCACAGCCTCTCAGGCAGAAATAGAGCTTGCCGCAGTCATCATTGCGTTGGTTGAAAGAAGTATGAAATAACTAAACTGACGCGCCGCTCTGTGGCGTGTTTGCCGGTGCCAGATGTAAAACGTTTTGTTTTGCATTCAACGTCTGGTACCCATCGCACAGTGGCTTTTCAGGCCCTTCGAATCATGGCGACAAGTGCGATGGCGGCAATTCCCACGGCACTGACAATGGCGGTGATTATTAGTGTATCGGAATATCCCACCCTCGCGCCAAATATTCCGGCACCGAGATAGATAAATGGATGAGCCCCGCTGGTTACAAAAGTATCCACGGCAACAACTTTGCCGAGATCTTTTTGCGGGGAAAGTGTTTGCATCGCAGTTGCCCAACCCGTAAGCCACGATGCCTCAACAATGCCAATAAATGCTGCTCCCACAACGACCATCCAAGCAAAGCTGCCCACCCCCAACAAGAGCATGGCGCTACAGAGAAATAGGCCGCAAATCACGGCAAGTAATATTAAACGCTGATGGCCCGAAGTCAGTACCGTAATCACAGAACCGATACACGCGCCAACACCCGATGCAGCCAGACAAAAACCCCACATTGTGTCACTGAAACGGGAGCTGATTGCATAGGGTGCAACGACCAAAAAAATGGGAAAACACAGGACATTCAGGATCAATGTCGCGGCAAAACCAAGCGATAAAACAGCGTTGTCAGTAATAACCGCGATACCATTTAATACTTCCCGTAAGGAGAATTTATTGTCTGAAACACGCGCCCCGATATCCGGTATCAACGCAGTAAAAAAGGCGGCGGCGAAAAATGTTATCCCATCCATGAGTATTCCCCAGACAGGCTCCCATAATATGATCACAACACCGACAGTGGCTGGAAAAACGACAGCGACAAAGTTGTCGATAAAATTCATCGAACCATTTCCGGCGACTAACGCCTGCTTGGGGAGTAGGTTCACTAGCAAAACTTGGGCGCATGGGCGAGAAACCCCTATTCCAATGCCGAAAATGAGGTAGGCAAGGGTTAATCCCCACCACGGCGCACTGGATATGATTAATGCCGTTGCAACAACTTGTGCCAACCCCCTCACGGTGTCTGTCGCGATGAGCACATGCTTCGGTGATTTTCTGTCCGCCAATACTCCTCCGGCAAGCGCACCAATCACTGTACCTATTCCTACCGCAGCCATGACGATGCCGAAAACATCTGCGCCAAGTTTGGCGTGGATCAAAGCAACGGGTAAAGCAGCCAGACAAACGGCGTCACCAATCATGGACAACCCTTGCCCAATCAGTAATTTTCGGAAGGATGAGGAACGTAATACTTCGGAATAAGGTGCTGCCCGTTCAGAAAATGAAGCCATTCGGTTTCCCCGCAATATTTACTGCGCCCGTCAGTATTCTCTGCTCCATTGGCTGAAATGGTCGTTCTTCCTTGTCTATCATTTCTTTTTATATCAATGAAGCCCCTGAATGGCTATGGAACCATCCTCATTAACATCTTCTATCAAGCGCAAAAAATAAATATTTTATGGAAAAAATTGAACGCGGCTTCCGGCATCATGCTTCCTCTGCACCATACTGTTTAACCACCATAATCAGCTGGCTTTCATATAAAATATCCAACTTGCCTTCAATTTGATATTTTTCTACCAGTATTTTTAATTTTTCAATAAACAGCTCACCGTGAGCAGCCAAAGCGCGTTGTGCTTGGGTCGATGAACGGCTCATACCGATAAATGCTTCAGCGGGAATATGCATGTTCCAGCGAGTATTGAGGGCAATGTGGTGGATATTTATGGAGGAGAAAGCAATATTCAGTTCCCGTACATAATCAAAATTCCGATAGTGACGGTTATAATTGGGGCTTAATTCTTCCAGCAGATTTTCATACTCATGCAAAAATTCACTGTGCCGGTAATCCCGGTTATTTTGTAATATTGCCATAATGCCATTGTCAGCCAGACAATGACTTACCAGATGCAATACCGTTTCCCGCTCCATCCATTGAAAAGATTGTGCTGCCATGACCAAATCAGGCTGCCCCACGCTGGAGAGATGCTGCTCAGCACTGCCATGTAGCCAATTGACCCACGGAAGTTTTTGTTTACCGATGTCAATCATGTCCTGAGAAATATCAATGGCAGTGTAACGGTTCTGCTGACCAAGCAAATTTGCCAGCCCTTCGAGTGCAATCCCTGTTCCTGCGCCGATATCAACAATAGACAGAGCCCTGCCTTCCGGCAACCAGTGACCAATCTCGCGAAAAAGTGCCTGTGGGTAATGAGGCCGGTAGCGATCATAGTTTTCCGCCAAGCCATCAAACTTTGCTTTTTGCTCTGCCATTGATGAATTCTCTCTATGTGTTGGGTAAATGTTTTCTCTAATTCTCACTCATTTTTACCTGACCTAAATGTGAGAATGGCATTTGTAAATCCATATTAATACAGCTATGAAATACCAACAAAAATTAATCTTAATTATTATATAACTCGAAACTATGTTAGTATTCTTTTCATTAATTCATCATGCATCGATTTATTTTCTTTTAACATCATATAAAACTGAGGTGCAAAAAAATTATATTTATCACGAAGTGAATTTAATGAGACAGGTTCAAGTTTCATAACATTAACAATCGGTATTGCCAACCCGAAATCTTTCTCAATGAAATAATCATAAACACTATGACCGTTGCCCGGAATTGCTTTCTCGGCAAGTTCTGCGATTTCTTTAGCAGTTCCTTCGATTGGTTTATCCAATATAATAACACCTTGGATTTCTTTTACGGGAGATGTCACATAGATAAATGCAAGCGTTCTTTTTCTCCTAAAACGGCGCCTAAACTCATATTTTTTCTGCCCAGACAATATTTTTTCCCATGCCGGCTTATGTAAGCTAAGAACGATACTGTCTTCTATCCCTATATTTTCAATAGAAATATCATTATCCATATTTTTTCTCATTTCATTAGAATAAAAATATTTTTCCCGATTAACCGTTAGCTGGAGTATTTTATACCCGCCTAAATGAATAAATCACTCTGCCAGTATAATACAGTTGCACGCTCTGATTTATTCACATTATAAAAATATGAGATCAGAATCGCATTAATTGAATAATAAAATATTAAATGTACTTTAACATAAACATATTATGGAAAATCCACACCTCTTTGGAGTCTCTATGCTAAATAAGAATTCTATGTTATTGCTGGTGTTATCCATTGCCGTTTTTGGTGTTATTACTACTGAAGTCGCTGTCATAGGGTTGCTTCCACAATTAGAATCTCAACTTCATGTTACTCCCACTCAGGTTGGATTTCTTGTCAGTATTTACGCTATTGTTGTTGCCATAACAGGGCCATTTATTACATTGATGCTATCTGGATATAATAAAAAACACATTCTCCTCATTATTCTCTGCATATTTGTTATTTCTAATCTGATATATGCGACAACAAATAATTTCAATTTGATGTTATTTTTCAGAATACTTCCCGCTCTGATGCACGCGGTCTTTTTTGCCGTTGCACTTGTAGTTGCCGCTAATTCAGTGTCTAAAGAAAAAAGCCCGGGAGCGGTAGCAAAAGTCTTTGCAGGCGTTGCGGTGGGGTTGGTATTAGGTGTGCCACTGAGTTCGTTTATCGCAGAAAATATCTCATTGAGTTCCGCTTTTTATTTTGGTGCTGGGATTTGTACAGTTGCGTTCATTGGGGTTTTATTTTTTGTCCCTTCTTCCCCATCTGCAGAAAAAGTTATTTTTTCTAGCCAATTGGCTGTATTACGAAAAGGAAAACTGTGGCTGACCATTTTCACTGTGACATTAGTTTTCTCAGCAATGTTTTCGAATTTCAGCTATATCACAGATTACCTGTCTAAAATTACGCATCTGCATAATAATCTGATCAGCACAATTTTAATTATATTTGGGATCAGTGGTTTTTTAGGTAATTTTGTCTTTAGCTATTTTTTACAAAAAAATGTCATAAAAACCACTCATTTATATCCTTTGTTATTAATCCTTTTATATGTTCTCGTCTGGTATCTGGGGTTCTCTCCAATAGCCATGTTTGTGCTGATTATTTTTTGGGGAGCGCTGCATTCTGCGGGGCTTGTGATTAGCCAGACATGGCTCATGCGGGAGGCCAGTGAAGCGCCGGAGTTCGCCAACAGCTTGTATATTTCTTTTTCTAATTTAGGCATAACGATTGGCGCAATGGTTGGAGGGTGGGTTGTCTCTTATTTAGGAGTGCATACTATCGTACTCAGTAGTATTGCATTTTCACTTATGGCGTTTTTAAGCATTTATATTAAAAATAAGATTGATAATAGAACGCCATAAAATACACTTAACGGCCTGTTTTATAATTAATATATTGATATTTAAGAAAGTCTTTTATTCCTCTTGCTATGAGGAATAAAAGATAGACTAAATTAACTAATGCCAATCTGTCAGTTTTTCTGGATTACGCATTACCCAAATTTCGTTAATTTTTCCTTCCCTAACATGGGTTGAAATAACAGTGATGGTACGGCCTGCCACTTTGCCAATCAACCCAGGTTCGCCATTCACCATTCCCTCTTCGATTTGAAGATCATGTTGACGCTCAAATGCTGAAAGGAAAAAATTGACAATCGCATCCCGACCAAACAGTGGTTCAATTGCCGCACTGACAATGCCACCGCCATCGGTGACTGCACTGGCCCTTTCATCCAAGACTGCGACCAGTTCCTTAATATTGCCTGTAATCCATGCAGCTCGGAAAGCATTATTAACGCGCTTATGTTCTTCTGGAGAAGAGGTAATATTGCATTCTTGCTTGATCCGTTTTCGTCCCGAGGAAGCAAGTTGACGGCATGCTTGAGGTGTCCTGTCAACAATCTCACTGATTTCTTCGAACGAATATTGGAAAACATCATGGAGAATAAAACTGACCCGTTCGGCGGGTGTCATTTTGTCAAGGACTATCATCAAAGCCATCGAAACAGAATGAGCACTGATGAGATGATCAACCGGATCATTTATTTCAGATACAGACTCCCACCAGTCATTGTGTGAAACAGGTTCGGGCAGCCACTCGCCAATATAGACTTCTCGCTTTGATCTGGCGGACTTAAGTTTATCAAGACAAATCCGGGTTAGTGTTGTTCGTTGCCAAGCGATAGGGGATACAATTTGCTGACGTTCTGTTTGAGTCAGTTTATACCACCGTAAATAGGTTTCTTGCACTGCATCTTCGGCATCCGGCATCGTTCCCAAAAATCGATATGCCAGCGATTCAAGTTTAGAGCGTTCAGAATATATTTTAGTTCGGTCTTCACATCCTCGATCTTCATACACCATGCTTCTCACTTTCCTCTTTTTATCTATACCCTTCGTCTTTCAAGTTGCCTCTTTGTTGACTGAACAAATTCGTTGCGGACAAAAGACAAAGCGTAACGGCCAGGCGCTGATAATAAATTTTTTCTCAAAAAAACCTGACATATTTGAAGGCTACATCGTCTTAGCTCAAGAAGTATAATGCAAATAATCGAGTTTTATCCATTAGGAGAGGATGTTATGTCTAAGCCTGAAGTTACATACGTCAACATCATTAAAGTCGATGCCAATAAACAAGCTGAAGTTATCAAAGTATTACAGGAAGGAAGTGATAAATTTTTTAGTAAGCAACCGGGTTTTATTTCAATTACCTTGCTGGCAAGCAAGGATGGAGAGCATGTTATAAACATTGCCAAATGGAGGAGTGTTGATGACATTAGTGCAACTAGAAATAATCCAATAGCAGCAGAATTCGTAAAACGCACCGCGGAGATAGCTAAGGCCACACCAGGGGTTTATGACATTGTTGGGTATTACTCCAGTTAAGTCATTCATTATAACACTAATATTATTAGTATAATTTATTGGGCTATATGCAAATAATAAATATAGATTTGTAGGTTTTGATTAAAATCGGAGCCTGCAATAATTGCACTGTTTTTATATTAATGGCCTAATGATATAACTGTTGAAATAATTAAATTATAAAATTATTTCTTTATTTTAAGATATATTTAAACATTCCAAACACCAACTCAGATCCTTACATCCCGCCATGCGGGAGTAAGGATCTTCATAAGATAAATAAACTAATCAGCTAAAGGCACTAACCTTTAATTTCTCTGGCACATTGCTGGAGATTCTGAAATGAATCAAAACGGATATTATGACGCTCGCGATAGGCTCCATTCGGTGAGTATGTGCGATCAATGGCAGAAAAATGCGCCATTGCCTGCCCAACACTTTCTGAAACGCCACCAGCGACTGCCCCCAGAATAGCGGAGCCAAGCAGAACAGGCTCACTGGCCTGAGTTGCGACTACTGGCACACCGCAAGTATCTGCCAGCAATTGGCGAATCAAAGGATGTTGCCCCGCTCCCCCACTGACGACAATATTTTCTATCGCAGCACCTGATTTTGCCTGTGCTTCGATAATTTGCCGCAGCCCGTAGCCAATACCACACACCCCGGCGATATAGAGGGAAAGCAGGTTAGCTAAATTGTTTTCCATTCCCAATCCTGCAATGACGGCGCGGGCATTGGGATCAGCAAAAGGAGCACGATTCCCCAAAAACTCAGGCACCACATGAATGCCTTCAGCCAGTTCAACCGCCTGAGAGGCCGATGGTGTTTTTTCCATGACCATATCAGCCAAAAAAACCGGCAAGGGAATGCCTTTTTCTTTTGCCATGGCTTTAGCTTCCCGTGTTGCAGGGTGCAAAGACAATAGTTGATCGATTGCCGCCCCCGTTGCACTTTGCCCGCCCTCATTCAGCCACATGCCGGGAACCATTGCAGAGAAATAGGGCCCCCAAACACCGGGAATAAATACCGGCTCTTGGGTTGTCGTCATTGTGCAAGAAGAAGTACCAAACACATAAGCCATGTTGCGGGTTGCATCACCGCTGACACCTACAGTGCCGATACCACCGGCATGGGCGTCAATCATTCCTGCTGCAACCGGTGTGCCTGCCAGCAACCCCATTTGTTGAGCAGCGTCTTCCGTCAACCCTTGACCACAAGGTGTTGCCGGTTCGACAATGCTCTGCCCGATACGGGCAAAATTTTCATCCGCAAGTTCAGACAGGCCGATTTGTCGGAAATAATCTGCATCCCAACGTTTTTCATGTGCAAGGTATGTCCACTTACAAGTCACTGTACAAGTAGAACGGGAAAGGGAATCTGTGGATTTCCATGTCAGGAAATCAGCCAAATCAAAGAATTGCCATGCATTATCAAAGGATTCTCGACGGTTTTCTTTCAACCAGAGAATTTTCGGTGTTTCCATCTCAGGGGAAATTTTACCGCCAACATAGTTAAGCACGGGATGGCCTGTTGCGTTAATCCGTTCAGCTTGCCCTGTCGCACGGTGATCCATCCATACAATAATATTACGGTCAGGATCTTCACTCGGGCTGACCGAAATCGGCTGTTTATCTTTGCCGAGCACAACCAATGAGCAGGTCGCATCAAAACCAATACCGGCAACTTGTTGCGGTGTACTTCCGGAATACAACATTGCCTCTTTGATGCAGTAACAGACCGCATCCCAGATTTCACGACTGGATTGCTCAACAAAATGAGCATTATAACGATAAAGCGTTATATCGTGCTTGGCGGATGCCAACATTTTACCGTTCATATCAAAAATACCGGCACGGGCACTGCCTGTACCGACATCAACACCAATGACAACTTTGTTACTTTCCGCCCTGATTTGTACGTTACTGTTCATCGCCCCATCCCTTATTCCTTGTGTGATTAGAGATCAACACTGCTTGGCAGAATAACCAAATCACGGATAGTGACATTTCTCGGGCGGGTTAACATAAACAGCACCGATTCTGCTACTTCAATAGGCTGCATCAGGCTGCCATTTGCCAGGGCTTCTTCCATTTTGGCTTTCGGCCAGTCATCCAGCAGAGCCGTAACCACCGGCCCCGGAAGTATCGCACCGACGCGCACACCGTGTTGAGAGACTTGGCGGCGGGTAGAGTGAACAAAGGCCTGAACGGCAAATTTAGATGCGGTGTAAATCGGTTCCCAGACCACCGGGATCATGCCGGCAATAGAGCTGGTAAATAATACATCACCGGATTTTTGCGCAATAAAATGCGGCAAGACAGCGCGGACACTACGGAATGCGGCATTGACATTCAGATTGAGCACCTTGTCCCAGACATCGGGATCACCTTCTGCAACTGGGCCGCCAATATAAGCACCGGCGTTGGCGTGGAAAATATCAAGGCGCCCGGCTTTTTTCAGGATCCCGTCCAGCATGCCATCAACCTGCTCTGGTTTCATCAGATCAACAACCAGCGGGATGGCATTTTCGCCCAGCTCGGCGACCAATTCCATCAGACGTTCTTCGGCACGATCGATCAAAACCACTTTAGCACCAGCTTTGATAAGTGTACGTGCACATTCAAGACCGATACCTGATGCTGCGCCTGTGATTGCAGCGACTTTATTTTCTAGTGAGATAGCCATAACGGATACTCCGGCAATTTTTTGTAGGACAGAAGGTAATAATTTCATCGAATTCAGCATAGCTCAATCGATGAAGCAGAATTGCGACTTTTTATCTTTGATGTCAAGCTAAGGCAAAAACGGGGATGAAAATTTGTGACAAAGCTCAGACAGAACAAGAAAACGACAATCTATGACCTCGCTGAACTTGCGGGAGTATCAGCCAGTGCAGTAAGCGCTGTACTCAATGGAAATTGGAAAAAAAGGCGAATCAGCGCTCAGCTCGCTGAAAAAATCACCCGCATTGCTGAGGAACAGAGCTATTCCGTCAATAAGCAGGCAAGTCTGCTGCGCAGTGAAAAGTCAAAAATCATTGGCATGTTAGTGCCGAAGTATGACAATCGCTACTTTGGTTCCATTGTTGAGCATTTCGAAGAAATGGCACGTGAACGTGGGCTGTTTCCTATCATTACCTGCACCCAGCGTGATCCTAAGCTGGAAATCGAAGCCGCCAGAACGATGCTCTCTTATCAGGTGGATTGGTTGATTGCGACGGGGGCAACCAACCCGGATAGCATCAGTGAAATTTGCTCGGCCTCCGGTGTTCCTACCCTAAATCTTGACCTGCCGGGTACATTGGCTCCCTCCGTGATTTCTGACAATTACAGTGGTGCAAAAGCGCTGACTCTGCGCATTTTCAAAAAATATGCCCAGAAACAGAGGCAAGCAGAGCCACTGATTTTTGTCGGCGGCAGATTGAATGATCACAACACCCGAGAGCGTATACGGGGATTCAGGGATGCACATGTCGAATGGGAACTGCCGGTTGTTGAAGAGAACATTCTTACCTGTGGATATGCACCGGAAAAAGCCGAAACTGCGCTGCGTAAATTTCCACGCAACGACGATATCCCAAAATGTGGGCTATTTGTTAATTCAACTATTTCGCTGGAAGGGGTTATGCGCTGGCTGGCTGAAACTGGCTACACCCGCAGTCATCAACCAGTAATGGGTTGTTTTGACTGGGATCCGTTTGTTGCATTGCTCGGTCATGATATAGAAATGGTCAAGCAGGATGTTCCGGCAATGCTCGATCATATTTTTGCGCTGATAGATTCAGGCAATACCGAAAAACAGCTAATTGAAGTCGCTCCCGCGATAGTCAGTGGAAGCGGCAAGATAGAAAATTAGCCCGATTCCGGCAGATACACTATTCGATATCATCTGTGCCATGTCGATTAAGAAAAAGAACACAGCGACGTGCCTCATGCATTATTTAATTATTGAACATTGAATAAAGTGGACTGCTTAAATCTTATAATTTGGCCCACTCTATCAGACCATAACTCATCTAAGATCATCTCTGCCGTAAATTTTTAGGCCAGTAGGCAGGCTGTTAGATGAGGAAGTGCTTATGAATACACCCGCAGTAAATATCAAACTCTCTGATTTTTTCTCGCCAACAATTGCAGCACTGATTTCAGTATTAGTGAATTACGGAGGAACTTTTGTCTTAGTTTTTCAAGCGGCTGAGCTTGCAAATTTATCATCGGCTCAGACAGCTTCTTGGGTATGGGCTGTCTCAATCGGTGTGGGTATAACTGGTGTCTGGTTAAGTTTTCGCTATAAAGAGCCAATAATTACAGCGTGGTCAACACCAGGAGTGGCTTTTTTGGCTACAGTCATGCCTTTTACGCCTTATAGCGAAGTCATTGGGGCGTATATCCTCTCTGCCCTTGGTTTTATTTTATTAGGGCTGTCCGGTGCTTTTGAAAAACTTGTCCGAATGATCCCAAGTGGAATTGCCGCAGGGCTGCTCGCAGGTATTTTGCTGCAATTTGGAATCAATGCATTCGCCAGCGCCAGTGTGGATCCAGTGCTTGTCATCACGTTAATTATTTCATATGCAGTACTCAAACGATTTACATCCCGCTTTGCAGTTGTTGGTATTTTAATTATTGGCATGGCGATGCTTATCATCCAAGATAAGGCCGATTTTTCAGTCATTCATTTAAGTTTTGCTACTCCTGTTTTTGAAATGCCCCAATTTTCCTTACATTCTCTTTTGGGGGTCGCATTACCGCTATTTGTTATTACCCTGACAGGCCAATATATGCCTGGCATGCTGGTTCTCAGAAATGATGGTTTTAAAACAAGTGCCAATCCAATTCTGACTACAACAGGATTAGGCTCTTTAATCATGGCGCCATTTGGTGCGCATGCGTTTAACATCGCGGCAATTACAGCTGCAATCTGCACTGGAAAAGATGCACATGAAAACCCACATAAACGCTATATAGCAGGTTTAGCGTGCGGCCTTTTTTATATTTTGGTGGGTATTTTCGGCGTTACTCTGGCGACGCTTTTCATGATATTACCCAAGGCATTTATTACAACGCTTGCCGGCCTTGCCCTGCTCGGCACTATCGGAGGAAGTTTAGCCAATTCAATGAGTGATGGCCGAACACGTGAAACCGCTCTTATTACATTTTTGGCTACCGCAGCCAATGTAACTTTACTCGGAGTCGGTGGCGCTTTTTGGGGATTAATTGCCGGTTTGACAGCCCATGTATTAATTCATGGTAAATATGAATCCTTGATAAAAATTAAAGCTAAAAAAGAAAGTATTTAAGCTAAAATCAATTTTCACGCCCTGCATTTAAAAGGAAATCAAATGACAAATTATAATGAATATGGCCAACCCATAGGTTTAGAAGTGCCCCATTGGGTACCCCGAGAATATCCATCGTTAAACTTAATTGTGGGGCAATATTGCCGGCTTGAACGGATAAGCAAATCTAAGCACGCAGATAGCCTCTATATATCCTATCAAATGGCGCAAGATGATAGAAATTGGACTTATATTCCCGTAGGCCCATTCTCCGAGCGTTCTGAATTTGATAAATATATCGAAGATATGGAATCATCACAAAACTCTCTCTATTATGCAATTATTGACCCTTTAACTGGAAATGCCTTAGGTACATTAGCATTAATGAGAATTGATCCACAAAATGGAACTATAGAAGTAGGCCATGTTGTTTATTCTCCGAAATTGAAAAAAACCCGCATTGCTACGGAGGCTCAATTTTTATTAATGAACTATGCTCTGGAGCAGTTAGGTTACCGCCGTTATGAATGGAAATGTGATGCATTAAATGAGCCATCTCGTAAGGCGGCAACTCGTTTAGGGTTCACTTTTGAAGGTATTTTCCGTAATGCTATCGTTTATAAAGGCCGCTCTAGGGATACCGCGTGGTATTCCATTACACATGAAGATTGGCCCGTATTAAAACGTGCTTTTGAAGAATGGTTATCTCCATCCAATTTTGACGATAATGGAAACCAATTGCTCATCTTATCTTTTCAATGCGTTAGCAAGGCGTAACATGGCGGATTCAATTTCATAATCCGTTAAAGAAGAATAACCCAATAGCCAACCTTGTTTTTTATTTTCGCAGGCGTACAGACAACTAAGCCCACGCAACTGGACGCCTGCCGCTCCCGCCAATCGAATCGTTTCTTCTTCTGACCATTCAGGCTCGAGTAAACAGGGGATCTGTAGCCCCCCTTTTGGCCGCAATACGGTCACGATGCCTTTAAGATATTTATCAATAGCGTTGAATATGATTTCCTGACGCCTTGCGTACAATTTACGCATGGCCCTAATATGGGAGCTATAGTGCCCGTCTTCTATAAAACGCGCTAACGTCAATTGTAAGATTTGTGGCGTATGCCCATCCATAATACTACGTGCATATGTGAATGTATTGACTAGCTCTTGTGGAATAGCCATGTATCCGATTCTTAATCCTGGATAGAGTGTTTTGCTAAAAGTACCAAGATAAATTGTTCTTTGGTATTTATCTAAACCCTGAATACATGCCGTCGGTAAGCCTTCATAATGGAATTCACTGTCATAATCATCTTCAATTATCCATTTATTATTTTCAGCAGCCCAATTAATTAATTCAAGCCTGCGTTCCAATGATAATGTCACCCCCGTCGGATATTGATGAGAGGGGGTCAAATAGACACAATTGGCGCCACTGCTATCTGCCCGTAATAAATCGGTGCGAATCCCCAGTTCATCTACATCAATGGGAATTATTTTCGCTTCTGCGGATTCGAATGCTTTTTTAGCCCCAAAATACCCCGGATTTTCCATTAAAATGGGCTGCCCTGCATCCAGCAATAACTGGGCACATAAAAATAATGATTGCCTTGTGCTGCTCAATATTAATATTTGTTCCGGAGATACATTGGCCCCGCGCTCAAGATTCATATAAGAAGCAATGGCTTTACGTAATGATTTAACGCCTTGTGGCTCGCCATGCAATAACACATTGGCGCGATAATCTTTGAGGACTTGGCGGTGCAATCGCTCCCATACATCAACAGGGAAATTACGTGTTTCAGGTAAACCGGTAGCAAATGCCTTCACCATTTGTTGGTCAGCAACACCACCACTATCAAGGATCTTTCGACCACGCTGGCTTAGCCCCACCTTCGAATCGAATACATCATGACCATTCTTTTTGCTTTTCAGATGATTATGCTTTACCCCCTTTAATTCAGCGCCAAGTGTTTCGGACACATAACTTCCAGAGCCTTTTCGCCGAATGATGAACCCATCACGATGCAACTGTATATAAGCGTTTTCAACCGTATCTCTGGCAACATGAAGTGACTTGGCCAAGGTTCGAGTTGCAGGCAATCTGGCTCCGGGACTAAGCGTTCCGTCAAGAATGAGCGACAACAAGGTACGTTGAATGCGTTGATGCAAATCTAAAAGTTTAAAATCAGCATCATTTAGTTTTATTTTTATTGTTTCAAATTCAAAGGGTTTTGCCATATACCTATCACGCTATAAATTGCTTTATTTTATTTACCCAAGGAAGTGGATTTTCAATTTGAACCGCGTGCCCACTTTCAATTTCATCATACAGGCTATTGGGGATTAGTGAGCTGACTTCTTTTACCATGTATGCCGGTATTAAAGTGTCATAAGTTAACCCTATAACTAACGTAGGCGATTTTATTTTCACCAAATATTCCATTATGTTTACACTTAATCCGATTTTTATTCTCTCTGCGATACCTTTCGATTCTTTGTTACATATCATGTCTATGGTTTCATGTGAAAACTCAGAGAGTTTCTGAGGGCTGAAAGCATGAGATAAAGCAAATGCAGTTGCCATGCGTTTATTTTGCAACTCCAGCTCATACCAAGTTTTTAACAAAAAATTAAATCGAGTATCATCATTGGATGCCCAAGCTGCTGTTAAAATTAATTTATTAATGGATGATGGTTGTTTGGCGGCAACAACGGCAGCAACAACAGCGCCCAAGGAGGTTCCTACCAAATGGATAGGTTTATCAAAATTACCATCTTCAATTATAGATATAACTTGATCTGCCAGCCCTTCAATATCTAATGAACGGGGCAAAGTAGATTCCCCAGAACCTGCATAATCAGGAAGAACTACATTTAGGTTTTCTATAAAATCATTTTTTATATGGGAAAAACTACTATTTCCATCGCTGTTTGTTCCATGCAAAAACATAATTGTTTCAGCATGGTCTTTGTTATTGGCAGGATACATCCTGTATTTAACTGTGGAACCGTTGCTATTTACAGTGTACATAATGTTTATTTCCCATTGTAATTTTTATCTATCATTTTTAAATATAAAAAACCACATCAACAATACGTATTATCACTGTGCCAATATAGAATAATATTATTGGCAACACAAACCAAAAAATTGCTTGTGATGGATATTAATAAGAAAGGGAGAAACTAGGATATTATTCTTAATATAGTAATCACAAATGAATATTAATTGAAAGAGAATAATATTTCCTGAGAAATGGAAATGTGTTAGATAAGGCAATTTTACGCACAATACACTAAACAATTCGTGGTTGAGCTCACTCTGTACCATAGCCACAACCACGTTATATCACATTTAACTTCTATCACCTTAACAGGTCAGGAAGTTAATACTTTTGAAACCATATCCTTAAATTGGGTAAGTGATGCTACACCCACCATTGCATCAACGGGTTTGCCGTTTTTAAACACAACAGTTGTTGGAATACTGCGGATACCATAACGGGCAGCAATGGAAGGAGCTTCGTCAATGTCCACTTCCCCAAATGTTGCACTCTCACCCATATCTTCAGCCAGTTTCTCAAAGATTGGGGCAACCATACGACATGGACCACACCAAGGTGCCCAGAACCTCACAACAGAAACATCTGTATCTGGACTCACCACATTATCAAAATTGTTTTCAACAAGCTCAATTAGATTACTCATCTTCTCTCCACATAATGGTATTTACACCTAAAAATCCTTTTATTTCAGCCTGATAAATCAGTTCTGGAGTTTGTCCGTATGGGCTAAGCATATATTAAGCAGAATTTGTTTAAGTATTCTATTGAATGTGAAAATAATATCAACCATGTTCAACCTGAATTTTTTACCACCAAGGGAAAGTTTAATGAAGTAACTAACTCACTAAACTTAATCCAATAAAGAAAAATAGTCTTTATTTTCAAACTATAACATTAAAATTTTAGGTAAAACTGCAAATATCTTACCAATTCACCTCCAACCCTACTTTATTTCAATATTATGCTGAAAATGAAGAAAAGATACTTCCCTATATTACTGCATTGAGAAATTAAAAAAATCCTTATAAAGTAAAACACTTAATAGACAAAATAAGTGCATATTTTGAGTTGGGACTTAGCATCAATTAAAGTGGCAAGCATGGGGTTTTATTCATAAATAATATATTTATGATAAGAATTACCAATTGTATTGATAGGTTAAAACTAAAAACAGAATTTAAAATCAATGAAAAAATGAAGTTAAATATATAAAACAGAATTCGAAGTTTTAGCCTCTAATTCCATTATTTTATTGCTACTCTTATTTTACGCTCGCGTTTCAAGTCAGTTTAAGATAGCATCTGCGCCCTTTTTCTATTTTCCATAAAAAATTTCCATAAAAGAGGATAAGAAAACAATGTTTATAGGCTTTGACTATGGAACATCAAATTGTGCGGCTGCTGAGATGAACGGTGATACACCACAATTGATTGCAATTGAAAATGATAATTTCTATATGCCTTCTACATTAGCCGCACCAACACGAGAGTCAGTTTCCGAATATTTATTTCGTCACTGGAATATCACCCCCAAAGATCAAATTGGTGAACAGCTTCTTCGCAATGCGATAGCGGCAAACCGTGAAGAAGGCATCGAGCTTGTCTCTGATGATCTTGTCTTTGGGCAAAAAGCATTGAGCCGATATTTAGAAGATCCACAAGATACTTACTATGTAAAATCACCAAAGTCGTTTCTGGGTGCTATGGGGCTCAGGGATGCCCAAATCAGCTTCTTTGAAGACTTGGTTTGCGCCATGATGACAAATATCAAGAAACAAGTGGAAGCCAGTAAACAACAGTTAGTTGAGGACGTTGTCATTGGCCGCCCGATCAACTTTCATGGGCGCGGGGGAGATAAATCCAACCAACAAGCAGAAACCATTTTATTCAATGCAGCCAAGCGTGCAGGCTTCCACAATATTGTCTTTCAGTTTGAACCCGTCGCCGCAGGTTTGGAATATGAATCGACATTAACAGAGAATAAAACCGTGCTGATAGTTGATATCGGCGGTGGTACGACAGACTGCTCACTTATCAATATGGGGCCAAGTTGGCAAGGAAAGTCGGATCGCAGCGACAGCTTACTGGCTCACACCGGTCAACGCATTGGCGGGAACGATTTAGACATTAATTTGACTTTCAAGCAATTAATGCACCCATTTGGCTTGGGCAGCAAAGTTACCTCAGGCATTGAGATGCCATTGACTCAATTCTGGAATCCAATTGCTATCAATGACGTACAGGCACAAAAAGAGTTTTACTCTCGTCAAAATTTATTAGCACTGAAATCTTTGCATCGTGATGCCCAAGAGCCAGAAAAATTGGCCCGATTAATCCAGGTATATCAAGACACTTTAGGGTATAGCTTGGTTCGCTGTGCTGAAGAAGCCAAAATTGCCCTTTCTGAACAATCAGAACACCGCGTTAAATTAAATTTATTGTCAGAAATAATTGAAATTAACATTCAGCGCGATCAGATGGTGGCCGCTATTGAATCCACTAAAGACAAAATGGCAAAACTAGTTAGTGAAGCAGTGATACAAGGGGGCACAAAGCCTGATGTAATATTCATGACAGGCGGCTCAGCCAGTTCTCCTATTCTCCGTCAGACAGTCGAGCAAGAATTGCCGGGAATTCCTCTGGTTGGCGGTAATTACTTTGGTTCAGTCACAACAGGATTGGCTCGTTGGGCGAAAATTTGTTTTGCTTGATAGGCTGTCTGTAATCAGGTTTTGGTTCAGTAAAAATAAGCTGCTCATTGCGCAATTATTATCATGTTCAAAAATGGGAGGCCATATAACATGCTGTTCACCAGATAGATTGGATATTATGACAATGATTAAACGACGATTGAATGCTCTTCTTCATTATATTGATAAAAATATAGATTCTCCTATGGATGGAGACAGTTTGAGCGCTATTGCGGCTTGTTCAAAATACCATTTTCACAGATTATTTTCTGCCAATTACGGTATTGGTGCAGCCGCATATATCAGACGGTTACGATTGAAAAAAGCCATTTATATTCTGGCATTTAGTGATAACTCTGTTATAGATATTGCTCTTGCATGTGGTTATGAAAGCCCGGAAGCGTTCTCCAAAGCATTTAAGAGTGTCATTGGTCAAAGTCCTACAGCATTCAGGAAAAAACCTGATTGGTCTATCTGGTATAGCCAACATCAAATTATACATGATATTAGGACTGAAATGATGAATAAGAACTTGCCCTTAATTAAAGTTGAATTAGCTAATTTCCCTGAAACAACAGTTGCAGTGATGACTCACAAAGGTTCACCATCAAGCATTGGCAATACCATCAGAGAGTTCAAAGAGTGGAGAGTAAGTAACAGGCTTCCCCCCGAAAAATACAGAACTTTCAATTTTGTTTATGCAGATCCGGACAAAGTAGAGCCAGAAGAGTACCAATTTGATTTATGTGTGGAAGTCTCTGCCACTTTTGAGATTACCCATCCCAAAATAACCAAAATCACCATTCCATCCGGGAAATGTGCTTATATCAGGCACGTTGGCTCAGATGATGAAATAACCGCTCTGGTTAACTATTTATATAAAGATTGGTTAGAAAAAAATAACCAAGAAATTCGGGATTTCCCTCTATTTTTGGAAAGGGTAAAATTATTTCCAACCGTTTCGGAAGCTGAAACAGTAACGGATATTTATCTTCCTTTGGTATAACGGTTTCAAGCCCTCATATCCACAGAAAATTATAACTGTGCAGGTATGAAAATAGGCATTGAAAGCGCTTTCCAAGTTTCAATCTTACCTATGTATCCTTGCTTACTGTATCTCTGAAAATTAAGATTTATTGAGTGGATAATAGACAGTTTCTTGATCTTTATCACGAACAAGAAACTGTCTATTTATAGCATAAAAAACGAACTAATATGACCCTGGTGCTGAACGAATAAAAATTATCTATTCAAAATAATGAAGATAATTTGCCTACAGGAAGGAGAATTTATCTCCCCTCACTGAATATTTAGACAATATATCAATTTAAAATTATGTTTTGATGGTGAAATTAATACACCAGACAAATATTAAAATCAACATATAAAAGTAAAAATGGTGATTTTCATGGTGAATATGAATGTCATAATTTGGTATCGCCAAAATAAAATGCCAAACAATAAAGAGCTATCCAGTTGATAAATAATGAATATATTTTTAATTGGTCAATACAGGGACTCTCAATAGAAAATGACGGGGCTGATAGCCCATTAACCATACAAATTGTATGAATATAACCACTTTGTTGAATAAACATTCACGTGATGAATCTATGTAAAAATAACCTATTGTGTAATAATCAAACAATACTTCTATTTTAACCTGCTAACTTTTGCCGAACTTTAACTGTTTGTTTTTCAATCACACAGAAAATTATGTGATCGAAAGTGAATGAGCACAGCCGACAAAACTGCAATTTGAAAGACGGCAGGCATATGCGGGCCATTGTTCATTCCTTATGCCTAAATTGAAATATTTTCGGTCGCTATCATTGATTATGAAAAATATTGATTATAAAAAAATGAGGAAGAATATCATTGAAGACATAATATGGGGTTTCCCCCATATTTATTAATTTACAGCTTTAATAACCCATCTATTAAACAAATAGCGAGAACCATAAGCAGGAAAAACATTAAATAGAGCAAAGAAAATTTTAATTAACATTTGCACCATCATCATCACAATAATTTGATTTAACGGCAATTTTCCGTAAAACGCGATAAAACAGAAAACAAAGCTATCAATTATTGATGCAACGAATGTACTGAAAAATACCCTTAAAGCCAAGAAACGAGAATGGGTCATATCCTTCAATTTACATAAGATATAAGAATTGACCAATTCTGAAACTAAAAATGACAGTGAGGAAGCCAATATTGCAGATAAAATATGGTTCACCAACGTATTGTATTGTTCATTTAACTCCCAACCCGGAATTGCCGGTAAACTTGTTGAAAGGCTCAACAAGGAGACAATGACTAAATTGGAAAACAATGACATGAATATTGCTTTTCTTGCCAGTTTAAATCCATAAAATTCACTTAACAAGTCAATGACTAAAAATGAAAATGGATAAATAAAAGTACCTGGAGTAACAATAATATCAAGATATTCTATATAAACTGGTTTAGCTGCTGCTATGTTGCTGAATGTGTAAAATATCGTCAATAATAATGCCAAAAGCGAATAAACAACCCAGGATTTCTCATTACGCTCTTCAATTTCATAAACTGAAGGTGTATGCGGAAAACTGGAGTACAATTTTCTATAAAGCGATTTTATCTCATGATTATCCAAATCATCCGCTATTTCACTCTTCTCGAGCTCCTTTATATTTACTTTTAATACTTTTCCTGTCGATAAAATTAATACATTAGCTGTATTATCCTGACTATTAAACCCCAATAATTTATATTTCTTTCCCATATCCAAACCGTTCTTCCATTATATCCCCAATCACCATTAAACTATTTATAGTTTCGCCATTACATTCTTTTATATAAAATTGTTGCTGATTTTTATCGAAACATAATTTTGGATGGCTGTTATTATAATGTCCTCTCTTAATTATCAGTAAATCACCTGCGTTATATTTTCCCGGGAAATCACATTCAAGTAAAACAGCAACAATGTTAGGCCCCGTACCAAAATAATAAGTTAATTTTCTTTGGACAATTAAAGAGCCAATTTTTCCATCATAAAATTCAGGGGAAGTGCACTCAGATTGCATAAATAACGGAACAGCACAAGGATTCATATTTCCTTCATAAGAAACAATCGCATCCAAACGCTCTTTTTCTGCTATATCTGTCGTATCTACCTCACTATAGGAGACCCCAAAAAAATTAGAGACTTTCTGTATTGTAGAAGAATGAACGCTCTGCACCCTGCCATCCAAAATATTGTAGATAGTAGTTCGATTAAGCCCCGTTCGGTCACAGAGTGACACTCTTGTTTCCCCTCTGGAATCAAGCAAATATTGTAGATTTTTTCTCAGGTGTTCCATTTTTTGTTTCTTATACATACAAACGCCCAAAAAATACTCAACCAGTTAATTCATAATGATTTTCAGGTTAAACACTTTTTGAAGGCACAGAAAAGGGTGAAAAACACTCTTGCCATAAAACAGTAAAAATGATAGCAATTTCGTTTTAAATGGAATTATCTAATAATATAGCAAAATTATTTTTCATAGAAAATATTAATTTAATGAGTTATTTTTTAACTAAAATTGATAAAAAACAGATAACAAGGAATGTTAAAAAAGCAAAATATAGAGAAGATATGGCTTATATTGGTGTTTTTTAGCACCGATTTGTTCATTCACACACAAAATTGATGATGATTAAACATGGGGTCAATGGCATAGAGGCTTATATACAAACGTTATTATTTTCATATTTAAATTTAACCTATATAAATTATATGAGATAAAAATGAGTTTAACCTATAAAAATAATGAACCCTATCTAAAAGGGCTAATCGCCATGATGGAAAATCTCAGTGAACCTTGGGGAATAAAAGATCCAGAATCCCGACATATTTATATGAATAAGGCTGCTTACCTTTATACAAACACCCCAGAAGATTTTGATGTTGAAGGTAAACTGGACTGTGAATTTCCTACGAATTGGTCTGAAGACCAATTTTCACAGGATTTGAAAGAACATGACAAGAGAACGGAAGAGTCAAAAGATAAAGTTTCCATTATTGAAACGCATTATTGGTATGGAAAAAATAGTTTGGCTCCCTTTATCAGTGAAAAATTCCCCGTATATAACGCTGAAAAAGAGTGTATTGGGATAGTTTGGAATGCAAAACCATTAAGTAGTCTCTCTCCTTTGGCATATATCAATCGCCAAAAACCCAGCGTCCTCACCACTACAGCGGATACCAACCTGTTTACCCAAGGTGAGCTTGATATTATCTTTTTTATGCTACAAAGACGCTCAAATAAAGAAATTGCTCAAATATATAACCTCAGTCATAAAACGATAGAAAACAGGATCTACAACATCTACCAAAAATCTGATGTCCATTCGGTACAGCAATTTGAAGAGTTTTGCCAGCATTTACAATTGGATAGTTATATTCCAGAGCGTCTAATAGAGAAAGGGGTTCTTTTTATCTGATTGATTTTACGACGGCTTGATAGCTGTTGCTCCCTGAGCAGGGAGCAACATTTTATCGATCTCTTGTTATCGATCCCATAAATCTTAACGATTTTGCTATCTTATCTATCTCACTATTTTTTCTATTCCACGACTCTTATTTATTCCACTAGCGGTTCGTGTGCTTTGCGGCATATTCCTCGCTGTTAACCCATTGGTGATCCTTTTCCCATGTAAATAACCACTTACGAGTCGGGCCTGCCATCACATTCAAGTAATAGCTGTCGTATCCCGCGATTGTCGCAACGGGGTGATAACCTTTTGGCACCATGACCACATCTTTATTATAAACCGCCATAGTTTCATCCAATGAACGATCATCGGTATAAACTCTCTGCATACAAAAACCCTGTGATGGGTTCAAGCGATGGTAATAAGTCTCTTCCAAATAGGTTTCTTGCGGTTCGTTATCAGTATCATGTTTATGGCTGGGGTAAGAGCTGGTACATCCTTCATCGGTATAGACTTCAACGACCAATAAACTGTCAGCCTGTTCAACATCGGGCAGGATGTTATGCACATAGCGTTGATTGTTGCCATTGCCACGCTGTTCAGACCCAATATCCTGCGGAGCAATTAAACGAGTGGGATAATTTCCTTGGCCTTTTGCCTGACATACCGCAAGCTCAAGATCCGTTTCAGCGACTATTTTTATTTCTTCATGAGGAGCAACATAGACAGCATAGGGCTTTTTGCGCTCAAATGGACTCATGCGTTCACCAATATGCTCAAATTGTTGCAATGGCGTAATGACTGTCGCTTTCCCTGCCACCAGCACCAAACAAGTTTCATTCTCTGATGCCGGTAAAGTGATAGATTCCCCCACTGCCAGTTCATAAACAGCAAAATGGACATATTTCCAGTTTGCTGTTTCCGGTGTGATATGTTGTGTTCGCTTGCCCTGATCAGGCTTATGATATTTTGACAGTAGCTTAGACATTTAGCCTCCGAACTCTGTGTTTAAATCAATCCTGCTTGTTTAGCAAATTTATGCAAGTTGCTATATCCCATTGTTGCATAAGTCAACGGATGAGCGACGGCTGGATCTTGTTCTGCTTCAACAACAAGCCAACCGTTATAATTATTCGCCTTCAATACTTCAAAAATAGCGGGATAATTGACGCAGCCATCGCCGGGTACAGTAAAGACCCCACTTAATACAGCATCCAGAAAGCTGGTTTTGCGATTTTTGACATCTTTTAGCACATCAGGGCGAATATCTTTGCAGTGCACATGATTAATACGCCCGCACCACCGCTTTGCAACTGCCAGAGGATCATCACCCGCAAAGGTTAAATGCCCAGTATCCAGCAATAACCCTACTTCTTCACCGGTATTTATCATCAAATTGTCGATATCTTCCGCACTTTCAATCACGGTTCCCATATGGTGATGATACGCAATTTGAACCCCCTGCGACTGTGTATAACGGGCAAATTCTGTCAGTTTTTCCCCATATTCTTGCCAGCGCCCGGCCGGAAATAGTGGACGAAGGTGCACAGGTTGTTCTTGATTGCCGTGAATACAGTGTGTCACTTCAGCAAAAACCATCACGTTAGCACCCAGTTCACGCAATAACGTCAAATGAGGTTGAACCGCAGTAATTTCATCTTCAACACTGCGTGTCAACAATTCACCTGAATACCAGCCAGATACCAATTTCAAATCATGGGCAGCTAATATCGGCCCTAAGATCTGCGCCTGACGGGGAAATTTATTACCCAGCTCAAATCCCTCAAATCCCGCTTGCCGCCCTTCAGTCAGGCAGGTTTCCAGAGGTGTCTCAGCCCCTAAAGAAGGTAAATCATCATTAGTCCATGTCAGGGGGTTGATGCCAAGTTGAACTGCCATAAGGGTTCTCCTATGAGATGGAAATAGGTGATGTTCTATTCGTTTTATTATCGATTTGTGTACGTTACTGTTTTTACATAACTATCTGTACGCATTGCTATTTATTTGCATTGCTATTCAACAAGTTGAGTTTTTGTTCCCTGATGCGTTTTTATTCAATAAATTGTTCCCCACGCTGGCGCCAATAACGGATCAAATTGTGGTAATTAGTTTTTATTTGCTGGATAAGCGTTTCGTCATCTATCTCGCCTGCCAGCCATTTTAATGCGGGTTGGCCAAACAACGTACGCCCGACAGCAAAGCCTTTTACTATTGATTTACCTGCCGCTGCATCAAAACTTGCCTTTAAGATAGATTCCGGCGCATCAAGGCCAAGGATAACAACACCACGACAATGCGGATCCCGCTGTTCAATCAATATGCTGATTTGATCCCACGTCGCAGATTGCATCGGCGGTAATTTCCACCAATCCGGTTTAATGCCGAGGTTGTAAAAACGCTGGAGTGCACGCAGGTACAATTCGTCAGAATGCGGCATATCAACGGGCAAAATCACTTCCAACAAGAGTTCATGCCCGGATTGGCAGCAGGCGGCATACACTTCCCGAACAGTTTTTTCCTGTTCCAGTCTCAAAGGATGGCTATCTTCCGGATGGAAGAACACTAAACATTTCACGATATGTTCCTGTGGCCAATTAATGAGTTGGGAACCTATATTGCCATGCTCAAGGCACAACGGACGGGAGCCGGGCAGCTCAATCGGACGCCCGATCCACAGCCCTTGCCCGGTCGCTGCATTGAGCACATCCTGACCAAACCGGCTGTCACACAATATTCCGGCCTGCCCAGCCAGATGCGCTTCTGCACTCACTTCCTGACTGGCTCGGAACAGCAACGTTTTCAATTGCGGGATGCTTTCAAGGCTGGCATTGACTTTGCGCGCCATTTCGACAAATTGGATGCGGTGATCAAACGCCATAATGCACAGTTCACCCCACTGTTTTTGACGACTTCCAATACGATGCAAGTGGTTAAGATGTGAGTCTAAATCTGGGCGTGGAACTTCTGCCACACGGGTAAGGTAATTATCCAGTTCACGTTTATCCGGCATAGCGGGTGCACAACCGTGGCGGGAAACCACCAAGGCACCACACGCATTGGCATAGGTGCAAGCCTGCTCCCAACTTTCGTTGTTAAGATAACCGCGCAATAAGCCCGACATAAACGCATCCCCTGCCCCCAAAACATTCAGGACTTCCACCTTGACACCCTGCACAGTAATGCCTTCATCCAACGTATTGGGAATGCTGTCTGTGAACACTGAGCACCCCAGTTCACCTCGCTTGCAGACCAATATTGCTTTACTCAGTTCCCGCACGCGGCGCAAAGCCTGCAATGTATCCTTGGAGCCACCAGCAATGTGAAATTCTTCTTCTGTTCCCACAATGAGATCAAATTGAGGAAGAACTTCCTGCAGTTGTGCCGTGACTTGTTCTGAATCGATGTAACGGGTTTCTCCGTCACCAAGTGAAGTCAGCCCCCATAATACCGGACGATAATCGATATCAATGACGGTTTTGACGCCATTGCGGCGAGCATATTGCAATGCTGTCAAAACCGCATCGCGTGTTTGTGGATGGGAGAGGTGGGTTCCCGTGATCGCCAGACAGCGGGCTGATGCAATATAGTCTTCAGTGAAATCATTACGGGTAATCGCCATGTCAGCGCAATTATCACGGTAGAAGATCAACGGAAAAGTTTCATTATCTTTGATGCCCAGTAAAACCAAGGCCGTAAGCCGCTCTTTATCGGTAATCAAGTGGCTGGTATCACAACCTGCACGTTCCAGCTCTTCACGAAGAAAACGCCCCATGTGCTCATCACCAACCCGTGCCAGCATAGAGGATTTCAGCCCTTGGCGCGCAGTACCGTAAGCTACATTTCCTGAGGAGCCACCCAAATATTTTGAAAAACTCCCCATATCCTCCAAGCGGGCACCAATTTGCTGACCATACAGATCAACAGCAATGCGTCCCATGCAGATAACGTCAAACTTTTTATGCTGCTCCATTGATTCACCTCTCTCCGAATGCGGTATATTCCCGGACTCTTTATTTTGCTGAACCTTTGATTTTTCCGGCCCCTGGATTTTTCAGCCTCCGAGGCAACCATGAATATTTTTTGGCTATTAGTTCTGGATGACGGTAATTAATTAATCTCGGTCACGTGAACCCAACGTTTCTCCTGATGAGAACGGGCGATAGCATCCAGAATGCGCGAAACTTTCCAACCTTCAGTGAAATCAGGCCACATGTCTTGATTCAACGCGATGCCATCAATCAAGTCCCTGACTTCCACTGTTTTTTGATCATTGAAACCAATGCCATGCCCTGCACCATTGCAAAACGGAGCATAATCAGGGTGCTCTGGCCCAACTAAAATCGTTTTGAACCCTTGGCGGTTTGCCGGATCATCGTGGCGATAAAGCTGTAATTCAGCCATGCGCTCCTGCGAAAAACTCAGGGTGCCTTTTGTACCTGTCACAACATAAGTCAGCCCCATTTTCCGGCCACAGGCGATGCGGGAAGTTTCAATGACACCCATCGCCCCGGTATTAAAACGCACCATTGCATGAGCTTGATCTTCATTTTCTACCGCTACCAAAGTTGAAGAACCCACCTGTTCAGGGCGCATTTTCACTACGGTTTCCATATCACCACATACAGTCATGATGTCGGCCACCAGATACTGCGCCATATTGATGATATGGGCGGCCAGATCACCCAATGCCCCTAACCCTGCCTGCTCTTTAAAGCAGTGCCAGTGGATCGGGCTGAGAGGATCCGCCATGTAATCTTCGTTGTGAGTACCGTAAAAGTGCACAACATCACCAATCTCACCATTGGCAATAATCTCTTTCGCCAATTGTGCCGTCGGATTTTTCATGTAGTTAAAGCCAACCAATGTCTTAACACCTGCTCGTGCGGCGGCTTCCACCATCTGTTTTGCATCAAGTGAGTTCAGTGCCAGAGGCTTTTCGCAGTAGATGTGTTTCCCATGTTTAATGGCTTCCAACACCATCTCTTTATGCAGGTAATTAGGTGTACAAATATCAACAACATCAATATTCGGATCAGCGACCAATTCGCGCCAGTCGCCTGATGAGCGTCTGAAACCAAGTAATTTTGCCTGCTCACAAGCCCGCTCTGCGTTAATGTCAGCCACCATTTCACGTATTAACTGTCCTTTTAACGGAAATACTGTCGGAGCCTGTGCGTAAGCAATGGCATGAGCCCGGCCAATATAGCCAGTACCAATCAACCCGATTCGAATTTCTTTCATGCTATTAATTATCCATTCCCTATCACTTTCATTCTTTATACGAAACATTTATTTCATTTTCAATTTAAAAAGAAACGTAAGTTTCAATTCGTGATCCGGTAGGAATTTTTGCATTAACGATATGAAAACAATTGCATTCCTTCAGGCTCAAATTCACTTGTCATTTATGCCGTTGCCTTTACTGAACGACGGTAAATCGGTGCTAGCACAGGCGGTGTATCGGGGAAGATGAGTTTTACTTGGGCGAGAAATAATTCGGCAGTAGCGATGGCATCACTCAACGCATTATGGGCAGTATACGAGGGTAATCCGTAATGCTCACGTACATGGCTGAGAGTGTAATTTCCTAAAACATTTCCCCGGTTATGCGATAGCGACTTTTCGATCATCATTGTATCCAGCCAGACCAGTGGCAATGATTTAACCCCGAATGCTTGGGCAAGAAAGGTGTTTTCAATGGCCGCCCCATGTGCAAGCAAGAGTTTGCCCCGGGCCTGCTCTACAAACTGTTCCAGCGCCTGTGCCAATGTCAGCCCAGCATCGAGTTGTTCAGGGGTAATGTGATTAATAACCGCTGATTCGGCCCGAACTGATGAGGGGTTGAGTAAAAAGCAATGCCTCGCACTGCTGAGCGGTATCTTTAGCTGGTGGATGGTGACCATGCCAATACTTAAGATCTGATCTCGATCTGGATCTAATCCCGATGTTTCAAGATCCACCACCAAAATATCAAGATCTGGCAATTCACTGCTTCCTTTTGCCAATGGCGGTGCCAGCAAGGTCTTCAAAATCGGCATTATTCCTTCTGCCTGACGCATTTTCCGATGTCGTTTATGCAATGCATTCAAGGGATCATTCAGGGATATTAAGCGACCAATCATTGCAATATTCCCTTGGCATGATAACGCTGCAATGCTGCTTCTTGGGTACGGGAGATTATGCGAAACGCATCTTTTAAATGATTGCGCTCAAATTGAGTCAATAATCCTGGCGCTATTTGGTTGCTGAAAACCTGCCTATGATTGAGGGACTGGCGCTGGTAGTTGAAACGCACTTGGTTGATAAAAGTATAAGCTTCCAATAACTCTTTATGGCTGGCAGAACTGATGATCCCTGCATTTTCTGCCACTTTCAGCCGCTCGGCAGTAGATGAAAGTAATTCTCCAGCATCCAAGGCATAAACACGTGCCAATTCAATCAATAAATTAATCGCTTGTTTTTTAATGTTGAATACACTGTGATTCTCACCATTTTTAACCAGCACGAATTGGCGGAATATGCCAAGTGGCGGGCTAACTCGCAATGAATTCGCCACCAAAATGGATAAAAAGCGACGGTGATCCTGTAAATTCTGTTTTACTTCAAAGACAAGTGATTCAAACAGGCTGGACTGACCATAAAGAAAGCGAATATCCAGAAAAACAGAGAAATGAAGCAATGATTCACTTTCTGGATGCCGCAACCATTGCCGATAATTTTCCTTCCAGCGGGCAAGCGGCTGGCACCATTTAGGATTAGTCGGCATCATGTGCCCCGGGCAGAGCGCATAGCCGCAATCCTCCAAGCCATAGCAAACAAAATCACTGAATTGACGAAACCAGTTGATTTCCTGTTCGTTGACATCACGCGCCAAGATCAAACCACTATCCTGATCTGATAGATAATGCATTTCCTGCCGAGCCTGCGAACCTGCGACAAACCAGCAATATCCACAAGGAGGAGCGCCAAGCTGCTTCTCTGCCAATTGCAGCAGTCGCTTGGTAAAGGCATCAGCAATCATCGACATCATCAACTGAATAGTCAAAGCAGGAACGTTGGCATCCACCAGTGATTCAAAAACAGTTTGCCGCTGAAATGCCAGTGCCTTCAATTCCGATACACTCTCCTGCCGATAAATCCGGCTAATGAGGTAAACCGCCTGAATACTGTTTTTCTGTACCAGACTCGTTGCGGTCAGTACCCCCGTGACCCGCTCCCGCTGGTTATCCATGACCGGCAAGCTGCGGATGTTATGCTGCATCATCAGCTCAATCGCACTGATAATCGGCTCATTGACCGATACCGTAACCGGATTTTTAGTCATGACCAAAAAGATGGGGTTTCGTATATCTACGCCTTGTGCAACAACCCGCTTGGTTAAATCTCTGTCCGTGACAATGCCGAGCAATTTTCCCTGTGACATAACCAATGCGGATGAACGGTGTTGCGCCACCATTTTCTCGGCGACCGATCGAATAGAGGCATCCGGCGTAACGATAACCATTACGGTATTTTGAATGGTGGAAATCGGCTTTAAGTACAGAACGTTATTGGCAGAAAGGGCGTTGTCCTGATACCGGAAAGCCAGACGTTCCCCTTCTTCACAGGCAAAATGATGGCGGACAGTCTCATTTTCTGTCATCGCCTGTTTTAACGTTGCACGGGGAATACAGTACAGCAATGTGTTTTCTATCGCTGTTACATAATAAAGCCCCGCCTGCCCCGGCATTTTATCAAGGACACTGAAACCAAAAACATCTCCTGCTCCCAACCTTGCCCGCAGGGTTTTATCGGCATGACGTTGTTCAACAGCGCCGGTACGCACCAAATACAACCCCTTGCCGACAATATCTGTCTCTGACAAAGTTTCTCCCTGTACCAAGTAACTGATCTCTACCTGTCTGGTAATCATATCCAGCAGTGATTCAGGCAGCTTGTCAAAAGGATCTCGTTTAACAAGGAATTCCCGCACATTGGGGATCAGTGATGCTTCCATTTCCGCTCCTTTCTCTATTACTTTGCTGGCTTATTTTCCCGGTGAATTTGCTGCAATCGGCCTTTTAAACAGAACCTTGCCCATTTGAAAGAAAACATAGCCCAAGATACCCGCAGCGAAGAGATAATAAATTGCCATCGCATAAGTCGGCACGTTATGGGCGAGGAAAACATACATAGAAATCGCAGCCAAAGTAATTAGCAATCCCATAGGTTTAACCATTGACCACGGCGTGATGTCTACCTGCTCGGTATAGACTTCTTGATAGGATTCAGCCGGGAAGAAATGCCCGATGATCAGCATGAAAATGACATTTAAGACGAAGAGAATGCCAACCAAGTGGAAAAAATGAATATCGATTTTCAGGACGAAATTACAAATAATATACGCAGACATACCGAACAGAAGCCCCAATTTTGCTGCAATCGCTGGAACACGTTTTGTCATCAATCCAACCAGTACCACACTCAGGATTGGGGCATTGAAAATCCCTTGCAGTTGCTGAATCAGATAAAACAGGCCATCAGGGGCATTGGCAACGAGCGGGGCAATAATCATGGTTGCCAACGCCAGCCCAATCCCCAAGAATTTGCCGACTGCCACAGTCTGGGCTTCAGTTGCATTCGGATTAATGCGAGGCTTATAGATATTCACGGTAAACAATGTCACGGAAGAGTTCAGCCCGCCGCTGAATGTCGAAAAGACGGCACCTACAACCACGGCAGCAAAAAAACCAACCAAAACTTTAGGCAGTACCAATTGTACTAATGCCGGGTAAGCGTTGTCAGGGTTATCAATTTGACCATTGAAGATGTGGAATGCAATGATCCCCGGCAGAATAATGATGGAAGGAATGATGAGCTTGAACAGGGCACACAACAGAACACCTTTTTGCCCTTCCGCCAGATTCTTGGCTCCCAATGATTTTTGTACGATGGATTGGTTGGTGCACCAGAAAAACATGTTTGAGACAATCAACCCTGTAAATAACGTTGAAAATGGTACCAGTGAATCCTCACTGCCAATGGAATTGAATTTATCCGGATGGGCTTGATAAACATCAGTCAGCCCTTTCCACACATCGCCATTCCCGACATACAATAAAGCGAAAGCAGTAACCATCAAACCACCGACAATTAAACCAACGCCATTGATGGTATCTGCAACGGCTATTGCTTTGATTCCTCCGAAAATGGCGTAGATTGCCCCAAGCCCGCCAACACCCCAAACCATAATCCAAAGTGCAGTTGTTTTATCGACCTGAAAAACCTGTGAGACCTGAAATAAACTTTCCAGTGCGATGGCACCGGTATATAACACAATGGGTAAAAGTGAAATGACATACATCGCCAAAAATAGAATTGATGTTATCAGTAAAGTATTTTTATCAAATCGACGTTCAAGATATTCCGGGATCGTTGAAATACCCAATTTTAAATATTTAGGCAGAAAGTAAGTAGCAAATAAGACTATTGTTAATGCTGCAATAACTTCCCAAGCCATAACAATAAACCCCGTCCTGAATGCCAAACCATTTAAGCCAACTAAATGTTCTGTGGACAGATTCATTAATAACATGGAGCTGCCAATATATATTCCTGTCAGGGAACGCCCGCCAAGAAAATAACCCTCTGTAGAATCACTTAAGTGTTTGTTTCGTGTTTTGTAATAAGCAGTCCCTGCCACCAATAGAGTAAAACCGATAAAAGAAAGAAAAGCTAACATGTGATCCTCCACCCTGATTAACGGTTTCAGGCAATAACGAGTTAACAGGAAAGATAATTTCTGAAAACCAATTCCTATTTATTGGTTTATAAAAACAGTCTTCCTATTCTTATTTGTGGAAATGACGAAACATTTATAAAATTTGTTTGCCATAGTTATGGTTGCCGGAACAGGCACGGTATTTTGATGAAATATACCGGTCAACTTTCAAAATGCAGCCAATCAAGCGACAACTTGAAATCCTATGGGTATGGATGTTCCGACTGTACTTTTCATAAAGACCGGGTATAAAAATTCGTTATAGTAATTTGTTATAATTTGATTTCTTTACCTGAATGCAAAGATTCTAAAGCCTTATCTGCAAGGTAAAGCGCTTGTTCTCCATCAGTGCCACAGGTTTCAGGAACAGCTCTGCCAGCCATGACATCAACAAAATGGTTCCATTCTGCAATATATGCTTCGCGATAACGTTGCAGGAAAAAGTATTCTGGCTTCGCGGCAACACAACCATCCTCGCCCCAAAACTCAACGCTGTTTTCCTTGATATTGCCGGCGGTCAGCAAACCTTTTTCACCATGCAACTCAAGACGTTGATCATAGCCATAGCCTGAACGACGGCTGTTGGTAATGGTTGCCATCGCCCCTGACGGGAATTTCAAGACAATAAACGCGGTATCAATATCCCCAGCCTGACCAATGGCCGGATCAACAAGGTTGCTTCCTTGGGCATAAATGGCGCATGGCTCTTCGCCAATGATAAAACGAGCCATATCAAAATCATGAATGGTCATGTCCCTGAACATGCCGCCAGATACCCGGACATATTCCGCTGGAGGGGGAGAAGGATCACGGGAAGTAATGAGCAAAGATTCTGCCTTACCCACTGTACCTGCGTTGAACAGGTTTTTCAGCCGACGGAATTGAGGATCATAACGACGGTTAAACCCGACAAAGAGAGGAACCTGATATTCTTTCACAGCCGCAAGGCACTGACGAACCCGCTCAAGATCAAGGTGAACCGGTTTCTCGCAGAAAATCATTTTGTTGTGCCGAGCAGCAAGCTCTATTAAATCCGCGTGTGTGTCTGTCGCTGATGCGATTAAGACTGCATGAACATGAGGATCTGCCATCGCTTCTTCAATAGATTGTATTTTAGCCTGATATTTTTGTGCCAATGCTTCCGCATTTGCTTGATTGGGATCTATTACGGAATAAAGACATGTTTCTTTGTGGCCTGCTATGTTAACAGCGTGAACCTGCCCAATTCGCCCAGCGCCAAATAACGCAATATTGAACATGAATGCTCCTTGATACCTTAGTATCTGCTTTTGGTGTGGATAAAAATATATCAAACAAAATATTTATTTCAATTTTGTTTTATTTGAAAAATTTATTTTTTAGAGCCAGCTCATATAACTACCATTCAGCGGCCTTGCTTTCTGATAATTTTCTTTGTTGCTTCAAATTGTTAGGTTTTTGTGTTTTTCAAAGCGTAATGCGGTAAGGAATAACGGCCATGAAAAATAAATCATGGAAAATAAATTTCGTGGCTAAATAAGCGAAATAGGGAAAGTAATCAACTTCCTCATATTCCGCTTAATTTACCCATATAAAATGATTCCCGATGAATCTCGGGTTATATCAAGACAGTAAGGGATTAATATTGGCGAACTTTTCCCTCAACATATTCTTTAATCTTCTCCGCCGATGCTGTAATTACCGGGTTATCAGCGATTTGTGCGGTGCCTATTCTCCACCATGATTCATAATCATGAGTCATCGTTTTTGGCAGTACTTTAATATCAATTAACGTTGCACATGACTGCGTTTTCGCATCCTGCAAAGCCGCTATCAATTGTTGTTCATTGTGCACCCGATAACTCTTGCAGCCGTAACTTTCTGCATTTTTTGCAAAGTCCACCCGCATCAATGCCCCATCCAAACGCCCATTTTGTGGATTGCGGTAACGGTTTTCTGTCGCGAAACTTCCCATCCCTTGGCTCATCTGTAAGTTATTGATGCAACCAAATCCGGCATTATCGAACAGCAATACAGTAATCTTGATATTTTCTTGAATGGCCGTTTGCAACTCACTGTTAAGCATCAGGTAAGAACCATCTCCAACCATGGCATAAACCGGCTGTTCTGGGCTGGCAAGCTTTGCTCCCAGTGATGCTGCAATTTCATAGCCCATGCAGGAATAGCCGTATTCAAGGTGGTAAGTATCAGGTTCTTTGGGTTGCCAAACACGCTGTAAATCCCCCGGCAGGGAACCAGCCGAACCGACAATGATGGCATCCGGTTCCAGATATTGATCCATCAAGCCGAGCACGCGTGTTTGCGTTAAATCAGTCTGCAATACTTCACTGTATTCGGCTAACTTATCATCACAATGCCCTGCTATTTCGGGCCGGAATCCGGGCTGATATTGAATGGAAAACAAGCGCTGCAACTCCTGCTGCCAAGCGGCTTTGGCCTGAGCAATTTCGTCCTGCCACCCCGAATGCCATGTCGTTTTTGCCAGCCTATCCGCAATAGCATTCAGCCCTTCACGGGCATCCGCCAACACTCCCACTGCATCCAATTTACAAGCGTCAAACTCTGCGACATTAATGGTGAGAAATTCTACCTCCGGGTGCTGAAACAGCGATTTTGAGGCGGTGGTAAAATCTGAGAAACGCGTCCCGACACCGATAATCAAATCAGCTTCTTTTGCCAATAGATTGGCAGCCAGACAACCCGTCGTGCCGATACCACCGCAATTCAGCGGATGTGCTGCCACAATCGCACTTTTTCCTGCCTGGGTTTCTGCAAATGGAATATTGAATGTTTCAGCAAACTGACGGAAAGCATCGTGGGCACCTGAATAACGTACGCCACCACCACAAATCAACAACGGTTTTTTCTTACGTTGAAGAAGTGCCAACGCATCTTGGATGCGAGACTGAGATGCCGGGCGGCGTTCAATTTGGTGAACCCGTTTCTGGAAGAAATAATCAGGATAGTCCCAGACTTCCCCTTGTACATCCTGTGGAAGGCAAATAGTCACCGCGCCGGTGTCTGCGGGATCGGTCAATACCCGCATGGCATGTATCATCGCCGCCATCAGTTGTTCTGGCCTGGATATTCGATCCCAATAACGGGATACCGGCCGAAAACAGTCGTTGGTGCTGATGGTACCGTCACCATATTGTTCCACTTGCTGTAAAACAGGATCTGGCTGACGGCATGCAAACGTATCTCCCGGCAGTAATAATAATGGGATCCGGTTAGCGGTTGCTGTGGCTGCGGCCGTTACCATGTTAGCCGCACCCGGCCCTACCGAAGAGGTAACCGCGAATATTTGTTGACGCTTTTTCTGTTTGGCAAACCCTGTCGCAATGTGCGCCATTCCTTGCTCATTACAGCCCTGATAAATGCGCAGATGGCCCGGTTCCTGTTCCAATGCCTGCCCCAGCCCAACCACATTACCGTGACCAAATATCGTGAATACCCCTTGAATAAAGGGATATTCTTTTCCATCCACATGTACATATTGCTGGTTGAGGAATTTGACCAACGCTTGGGCCATCGTCATTTTTTGCGTATTCATTGATAGGTTCGTCATGGCAATCGTTACTCCATTGTTGGCATCACGAAATGGCTCTCGTGGTGTTCCAGACGCACGCTGGCAGGCCAACGGCTGGTGACTGTTTTCATCCGGGTATAAAAACGTACGCCATCATTGCCATGAGTATTGAGTGGCCCGAAGATGGAACGTTTCCAGCCACCAAAACTGTGGAATGCCATTGGCACGGGAATGGGAATATTGATGCCTACCATGCCAGCCTGAACATCTTCACTGAATTGGCGGGCAGTTTCACCATCACGGGTAAAGATGGCCGCTCCATTGCCATATTCATGTTGATTGATCAAAGTTAAGGCGGTGTCATAATCCGGCACCCGGACAACAACAAGTACAGGGCCAAAAATTTCTTCTTTATAGATTTTCATGTCCGGTGTCACATAATCAAATAACGTCGGCCCTACGAAATAACCGTTCTCACCGCCAGAAACTTGATACCCACGCCCGTCAACCAAGAGTGTTGCCCCCTGCTCGACACCACTACAAATATAGTCACAGATTTTTGCTTTATGCTGTTCAGAAATGACCGGCCCCATATCATTTTCTTTGCCTTCGGTAATCCCAGCACCAACTGACATATGGGCAATTTGTTGCTGGAGCTTTCCGACCAATTCATCCGCAATTTCATCCCCAACGGCCAAAACGACAGACAAAGCCATACAGCGTTCCCCCGCCGCACCAAAGGCTGCCCCGATGATGGCATTTGCAGCCATATTCATATCCGCATCTGGCATCAAAATACTGTGGTTTTTCGCGCCCCCCAATGCCTGACAGCGTTTTCCATGTGCCGATGCGGTGGTATAAACATATTCCGCAACTGGTGTTGAACCCACAAAACTCACGGCCTGAACACGCGCGTCAGTCAGTAATACATCCACAGCTTCTTTATCGCCCTGCACAACATTAAATACCCCATCCGGCAAGCCTGCCTGTTGCAATAATTTCGCCAGTTCAATGGAAAGGGAGGGATCTTTTTCTGACGGTTTCAGAACAAAAGTATTTCCTGTCGCTAATGCTATCGGAAACATCCACATTGAAACCATCGCAGGAAAGTTAAATGGCGTGATACCAACACAAACCCCCAAGGGTTGCATCAGTGAATGGCTGTCAACGCCCGTCCCTACATTCGCTGAATGTTCCCCTTTTTGCAGATGCGGGATTCCGCATGCAAATTCAACCACTTCCAGACCACGGGTCAGCTCCCCTACCGCATCAGAATAAATTTTCCCGTGTTCTTCTGAAATCAGGCGTGCCAGCCTATCGTGGTTTTCTTCAAGCAATGATTTGAATTTAAACATAATTCTGGCACGTTTTAGCGGGGAGTTTTTTGACCATTTTTGAAAGGCCAGATGGGCAGATTCAATCGCATGTTTCGTCTCATCAGCCGTACTTAAAGCAACCTGCCGGATCTTTTGCCCTGTCGCCGGATTAAAGATAGGTGAAGTGCGATTACTTTTACTATCAATGAGTTGACCGCCAATAAAATTTTTAACCTGTTCCATTCTGAGCCTCTCTAAATACGATGACGATTAGGATCACTAAGATTTGAATCATGATGGCTACAGATATATGAAATATATATTTCATTTTCAATAAAAATTGAAATGCACTTTAATTAATGTGATCAACACGCTATTTTTACGCAATTACATTCATTACACAGTGGCAACTTGTGAATATCTTCGCTCGTATCAAGCATAATTGCCTGATGGTGAATGAATTATCTATTTCATTACAATTTCCTATGGGGGGATTATGCCTACAGCATCTAACCTGAATGAACTGCAAGATCAAGTACGCTCACGTTATGGTGAGTTGAGTAAAAGATTACAACAAGTTGCAAGATATGTACTGGATAATACGAATAGTGTCGCATTTGACACTGTTGCTGTTATCGCCAAAGAAGCCGACGTCCCTCCTTCCACTTTAATTCGTTTTGCCAATGCCTTTAATTTCAGTGGGTTCAATGAAATGAAACAGTTGTTTCGCATGAATTTGGTGGAGGAGACAGCCAGTTATACCGATCGGGCACGGCTGTTCAAGGAGTTGGACAAAGACCATCACATACCGGAAGAACCACTGCATATTTTGCAGGAATTTGCCCATTCCAATGCACAAGCGATGCAGCAACTTGCTGCCCGCGCTTCAGCAGAAGATTTAAATACGGCCGTCAATCTGCTGGCAACAGCACGCAATGTTTACATTATTGGATTGCGTCGCTCTTTTAGTGTGGCGTCATATTTTGCTTATGCACTCAGCCATTTGGAATGCCGCCCAATGTTGATTGATGGTTTAGGTGGCATGTTCCGTGAGCAGATGAATATGATCGGCTCAAATGATGTCGTGGTTTCTATCAGTTTTACACCATATGCGGAAGAAACAGTGATGGTTAGTGAGAGGGCAGCCAAAGCAGGGGCAAAACAAATCGTGATTACTGACAGCCAAATTAGTCCACTGGCGAGTTTCAGTGATGTCTGTTTTGTGGTGAAAGAAGCACAAGTTGATGCATTTCGCTCTCAATCTGCAACCTTGTGTCTGGTGCAATCATTGGCAGTAGCTTTGGCATATCGACAGGGAGATTAAGGTCAGACAATGCGTGGCAGTCAGAATAACTGCCACGCTAACATATTCAGTTATCACACAGAATTATTACCGCAATGGTTCTATCAAGGTTATTCAAAATCCTTAAACGACGGGCCTTGGAAATAAATCGCTTTAATGTGGCAGCTACGGGGTTGGGTGATAACAAACTTTAAGGTTTCCCACACTGAGCGCGCATTCAGCATTTGTTCACCCATTTTTTGGTTTTCATCCAATACTTCATCAAATCCGTTGGTTTGGAAATCAGGTGGATAAAGCCCCGTGACACGAATATTTTCTTTACTCAGATTATGGGCCAAGTTCTGACTGAAGCCGCTCATTGCATGTTTGGCTGCGAAAAATGCAGGATGGGCAACGGAGTCGTGAAACTGAGGGATGCCACAACTAGATACCATTGCAACAATATCAGCGCCTTGAGATTGGCGCAGGCTCGGCAATAACGCTTTGGTTAGCAAGATAGAGCCGGTTATTCCTGAATTGATTGTACTGACGATATCAGCATCGCTGTCATTTTCCCCCAAATACCCTTCCAGCCATTGAGCAGCACTCAAGATCAAAATATCGATCGGTTTCTGATCTTGTTGTAATTGACTGGCAAATTTACTCACAGAGTTGGGCTCATTCATATCGCATTGATACCCCCTCGCCAAGCCGCCTTCACTGCGAATGATTTCACATGTCGCTTCAGCACTGGATAACTGACGGGCACAAAGATCAACATGTGCGCCTTCACGAGCCAACCAAACAGAAACCGCTTGCCCAAAATCTCGACCGCCACCGGTTACTACAACGCGTTTACCTTTCAACTTGCTCGACTCATTGACTTGATTAAACATTATCTTGGCTTTCCTTATATCAGTGACAAAGCTGGCTGAGGAATTGTTTCTTTGTTGTTGAGAAAGCCATCATACGTAGACATTTCTATTATTTTTAGCTTATTGGGTCATCATTATCGCATTCCAATTTATAAAATATGGGAATGATTGCATTCTATATATTCATATTTGGAATGATTACAAACACCAATCAATATTCATCGAGTGAATAAGAAAAATAAATTCAATTCGTTTTATGAATAGTATATTAAGGGATATAGATGTTAACTAATCGAGAAAATTGCAATTCCATTAGTTTAAATTGCAAAAGCACTATGACAGTTCGTATGCGTCCTATAATTTAAAATACTTTAATTTTTTTACTAAAAATAAAGTTTAATTTGGGTTATTCTTCCCAAGATAATATCAATAAATACAAAAAAACCACCGCAATATACTGCATAATATCTATATGCAATTCATTCCGGCGGTCTTTATTGTGTTATTTGAACAGTCAGCTAATTAACACATTAATAAAACCATCAAGTTACACTTCATTTTCTTCATCTAAGTCTTCTTGAGAATGGCTGCCAATAGCTATAAATTCATCCAACAGTCTTAAAAGTTGGTCTAATTTTTCTGGAGAGAAGGCTTGCTCAATCGCTTTGTAACCCTCTTCAATCTCCCCTTTTGCCTGTTCGTAAAGTTCTTGGCCTGTTGGTGTCAAAGAGACATACAGCTTACGCTGATCATTCATGGGCTTAAGACGGAATATAAGGCCGTCACGCTCCATGCGCGTCAAAATGCCAGTCAGACTTGGGCGTAAAATACAGGTAAGGCAAGCCAGATCGTGAAAATCAATTGAACGGCTGCTCGCCAATACACGGATAATACGCCATTGCTGCTCTGTTAAATTATAGCTCTTCAAAATGGGACGGAAAAAACCCATTGCGGTTTCCCGCGCTTGAAGTAATGCAATTGTCAGGGATTCATGCATAAGTAAAAGTGACTCTTTAGTTAATTACCAGTCATTCTCTATAAATCTAACGCACGCGCTACTTATTATAGACAACATAAACATCAAAAAGACTAACACGCTCATATTTATCCACAAAGGGAAAAGACTTCAACATTAACAAATAAATAAAATTATCGGGCAGAAAAAAAGTTAAAAAAAAGTTAAATTCAAACCCAAATGACCTCTCCTAAAATATAACAGCTTGATCTTTATTTGATAAAAACAATCACAAACAGCGTGTTGTTACACAGATCACAATTAAAATTAACAATCAAATTAACATATTGAAGATTGCCGACATATGATTTATTAATATGTTAACAAATAGTCTTGTGATACGTCGTACAGCTATCAGGGAGTTATCAATGAAAGGTACTGTTTTTGCCGTAGCCCTCAATCATAACAGCCAGCTCGATTTCTGGCATGAGGCATTTCACGAAGCACCTTATAAGACCCCCCCAAAAACTCCAATTTGGTTTATCAAACCACGCAATACCGTCATCGGCTCTGGAGATGTGATCCCCCACCCCATTGGTGAAACGGTACAAAGCGGTGCAACTCTGGCACTTTTCGTTGGCGAAACTTCACGCAAGATATCTGTGCAGGATGCCAATCAGTATATCGCCGGTTATGCATTGGCAAATGAAGTCAGCTTACCAGAAACCTCATTTTACCGTCCGGCCATTAAAGCAAAATGCCGGGATGGTTTTTGCCCGATAGGTCAAATGATCAAAACCAGCGCGATAGAATCGCTTGATATCGTGACTGAAATCAATGGCTATGAAGTCGATCGTTGGTCAACCGTTGATCTTGTCCGCTCCGCACCTGAATTGTTATCCGCGTTGAGTGAATTCGCGACCTTGAAAGCAGGAGATATTATTTTATTGGGCACTCCCCATCAACGCGTGACACTTCGCCCAACCGATAAAATTACCGTCAAGGCCAAGGGTTTTCCCAATCTGGACAATACTGTTGTATTAGCAGGAGGCCGGGCATGAAACAGGCAAAAATTCATTATCAAGGCCAGGATTTGGATGTCACTGTTGATGAGCAGGAAAATGTCATTCTGCCTGACGGAAGTACAGTACACGGTGAGCAAGTTATATGGCTGCCCCCAGCCAACGGAACCCTGTTCGCATTAGGGCTGAATTATGCCGACCACGCTACGGAGCTGGAATTCAAGCCACCGGAAGAACCCCTCGTGTTCATCAAGGCCGCCAATAGCTTAACAGGGCATCGTCAGGTTTCCGTGCGCCCCGATAATGTGGAATACATGCATTATGAAGCTGAGCTGGTTGTTGTTATCGGCAAGCCTGCCTACAAGGTTTCCACAGAAAATGCCATGAATTATGTTGCCGGTTATACCGTATGCAATGACTATGCTGTCCGCGATTATCTGGAAAATTATTACCGACCCAATTTACGTGTAAAAAGCCGCGATACCCTGACTCCGATTGGCCCGTGGATCGTCGACAAAAATCAGGTTTCCGATCCCCATGATCTTTGCTTGAAAACGTGGGTAAACGGTGAACTTCGCCAACAGGGATCAACCGCCGATTTGATCTTTGATATTCCTTTCCTAATAGCCTACCTCAGTGATTTTATGACGCTCCAGCCCGGGGATATGATCGCCACTGGTACGCCCAAAGGGCTGTCCGATGTTGTGCCGGGGGATGAAGTCATTGTGGAAGTTGAAGGTGTGGGGCGCTTGGTCAATCACATTGTCAGCCAGCAAGAATATGAGGAGAGTTTGTCATGAATACCATCAATCATTGGATAAACGGCAAAAACATCGCCAGCAAAGAGTATTTCGAAACTACAAATCCCGCAACGGGTGAAGTGCTGGCCCGTGTTGCCTCTGGTGGGCAGGAAGAGATAAATCAGGCTGTCGCCGCCGCCAAAGAGGCTTTTCCCAAATGGGCAAACATGCCAATGAAGGAACGTGCACGCCTGATGCGCCGTCTGGGTGAGTTGATTGACCAAAATGTTCCTGATATTTCTGCGATGGAAACCAAAGATACCGGCCTGCCCATCCACCAGACACAAAATGTATTGATCCCCCGGGCTTCCCATAACTTTGAGTTTTTCGCTGAAGTTTGCCAGCAGATGAACGGGCACACCTATCCCGTCGATGACAAAATGCTCAACTATACGTTGGTCCAGCCAGTCGGAGTTTGTGCGCTCATTTCTCCTTGGAACGTGCCGTTCATGACTGCAACATGGAAAGTCGCCCCTTGCCTGGCTCTGGGAAATACCGCCGTCCTGAAAATGTCTGAGCTTTCTCCATTGAGTGCCAACCGCTTGGGAGAACTGGCGCTGGAAGCAGGCATCCCGGCTGGGGTACTGAATGTGGTGCAAGGGTATGGCAATACCGCAGGCGATGCACTGGTGAAGCACCATGATGTACGTGCCATTTCTTTTACCGGGGGAACGGCAACCGGCCGCCTGATCATGCAAAATGCCGGGCTGAAAAAATATTCCATGGAATTGGGAGGAAAATCCCCAGTCCTTATCTTCGAAGATGCCGATATCGAGCGCGCTATGGATGCCGCTTTGTTCACTATTTTCTCCCTCAATGGAGAGCGCTGTACCGCAGGTTCCCGCATTTTCATTCAAGAAAGCATTTACCCCGAATTCGTCAAACGTTTTGCAGAGCGCGCCAATCGCCTGCGTGTTGGTGATCCACAAGATCCCAATACGCAGGTCGGTAGCCTTATCACTCGTCAGCATTGGGAAAAAGTTTCCAACTATATTCGATTGGGAATCGAGGAAGGTGCAACGCTGCTGGCAGGTGGCCCCGACAAGCCGATCGATTTGCCTGATCATTTGAAGAACGGCAATTTCTTGCGCCCTACTGTTTTGGCGGATGTCGATAACCGCATGCGCGTGGCACAAGAAGAGATTTTCGGCCCTGTCGCCTGCCTGCTGCCGTTCAAGAGTGAAGAGGACGGATTGCGGATGGCCAATGATGTGGAATATGGCCTTGCTTCCTATATCTGGACGCAAGATGTCAGCAAAGTCCTGCGGCTGGCCCGTGGCATTGAAGCGGGCATGGTGTTTGTCAACTCACAGAATGTTCGTGATTTGCGCCAGCCATTTGGCGGCATAAAAGCCTCCGGGGTTGGTCGCGAAGGTGGAGAGTACAGCTTTGAAGTCTTTGCTGAAGTGAAGAATGTTTGCATTTCAATGGGAGAGCATCCTATTCCTCGTTGGGGAATTTAGCTCATCAAAACGCATCAGGAATACGGGCAATCTCAGCGTTAACCATCGTTCTCGACCCTGATATCAAGTGAGGATTTATGGGAAAGTTAGCGTTAGCAGCAAAAATTACACATGTACCTTCGATGTATCTGTCTGAATTACCCGGCAAGCACCACGGCTGCCGGCAAGGCGCAATTGACGGGCACAAAGAAATAAGCCGCCGTTGTCGTGAAATGGGTGTCGATACCATTATCGTATTTGATACTCACTGGTTGGTTAACAGCGCCTATCACATTAACTGTTCCGACCATTTTTCCGGTACCTACACCAGCAATGAATTGCCACATTTCATCCGCGATATGACCTATGAATACGACGGCAACCCTGAACTGGGCAGAATGATTGCGGAAGAAGCCCGCCAGATGGGAGTTCGGGCCCAATCCCATGAAATTCCCAGCCTGACACTGGAATATGGCACGCTGGTTCCCATGCGTTACATGAACAGCGACCGCCATTTCAAGGTCATTTCAATTTCCGCCTTTTGTACCGTTCACGCTTTTGAAGACAGCCGTAAACTGGGTGAAGCGATTATCCGGGCCATTGAGAAATACGATGGTACAGTTGCCGTGCTGGCAAGCGGATCGCTTTCACACAGCTTTATTGATGATCAACGTGCTGAAGAAGGCATGAACAGCTATACCCGTGAATTTGATGAGCAAATGGATCGCCGGGTTGTACAACTTTGGAAAGAAGGCAAGTTCAAAGAATTCTGCAAAATGCTGCCAGAATATGCGCAATATTGTCGGGGTGAAGGCAATATGCACGATACGGTGATGCTGATCGGCCTGCTTGGCTGGGATCGCTATGACGGCAAGGTGGAATTTTTAACGGAGTTATTTGCCAGTTCAGGCACCGGACAGGTCAATGCTGTTTTCCCATTGCCGGACTATACTGCCAATGAGCATCGCCTTTAACTCACTTTTGACAGGAACAAACCATGCCACATTTTTATGCTGAATGTACTGACAATATACGTGCTGATGCAAACCTGCCGGTGTTGTTTGCCAAAGTAAATCAAGCACTGGCAGAGACCGGGATTTTCCCCGTGGGCGGCATCCGCAGCCGTGCCATTTGGCTGGATACATGGCAAATGGCTGATGGTAAGCACGACTATGCCTTTGTTCACATGACATTGAAAATTGGTGCCGGACGCAGCCTTGAAGACCAACAAAAAGTGGGGGAAATGTTATTCGCCTTAATCAAGGCACATTTTGCCGATTTAATGGCACAGCGGTATCTTGGCCTATCTTTCAGCATGGAAGAACTCGATCCTGTGCTTAATTATAAATCCAATAACGTTCATAGCCTGTTTAAAACAAAAGAACCACAATGATAGGTGGCATAATTTGGCACACTAAAGTTCACTTTTTTGTAAGTTAAAGAGGAAACCATGACAAGTCATCTGGATACATCATTGCTGCGCCAACAGGCTTATATCAATGGTCAATGGGTTGATGCAGAGAGCAAAACGACCTTTCAAGTGACCAATCCCGCCAACGGTGAAGTAATAGCCAATGTCAGTGATATGGGTGCCAAAGAGACTCAATGTGCCATTGACGCCGCACAGAGTGCCCTGCCTGCATGGCGGGCACTGACCGCAAAGCAGCGCAGTCAAAAACTAATGCAGTGGTTCCATTTAATTATGGAAAACCAAACCGCTTTAGCCGCCATTTTAAGTACCGAGCAAGGTAAATCCCACGCTGAGGCGATGGGAGAAGTCGCTTACGGAGCCAATTTTATTGAGTGGTTTGCAGAAGAAGGCAAACGCATTTATGGTGAAACCATGCCATCCCCGATGCCAGGCCGCCGCCTTTCCACCATCAAACAACCGATTGGTGTTGTGGCTGCCATTACTCCGTGGAATTTTCCCAATGCCATGATCACCCGTAAAGTTGGCCCGGCACTGGCTGCGGGTTGTACAGTTGTGCTGAAACCTGCAGCGGAGACACCGCTTTCCGCATTGGCACTGGCGGCATTGGCGGAACAGGCCGGCATTCCGGCTGGTGTTTTGAATATTGTGACAGGAATGGATGCCAAAGCGATTGGTGGAGTCCTGACAGCAAGTCCTATTGTACGCAAACTTTCATTTACCGGCTCTACCCGTGTCGGCAAGTTATTGATGGCACAAAGTGCCGATACGGTAAAAAAACTCTCCCTCGAACTGGGTGGCAACGCACCTTTTATTGTATTTGATGATGCAGATATTGATGCCGCTGTAGCGGGGGCAATGGCCGCAAAATTCCGCAACAGCGGGCAAACCTGTGTCTGTGCCAACCGCATTCTGGTTCAGGAAGGTATTTACGATGCATTTGCCGAACGTCTGGCAAACGCAGCAAAACAGCTTCAAGTCGGCCCAGCCAGTGAAAAAGCCTCACAACAGGGGCCACTGATCAATCAGGCTGCGGTGGATAAAATACAGGCACACATCAGCGATGCTGTTTCCAACGGTGCCAGCATCCTGACTGGCGGCAAATCCCACTCGTTGGGAGGGCTGTTCTTTGAGCCAACTGTGTTGGCAAATGTCACCGAAACGATGCAAGTCGCCCATGAAGAAACATTCGGCCCACTGGCGCCCTTGTTTAAATTCCGTGATGAAGATGAAGCCATCCGCATTGCCAACAACACCGAATTTGGTCTGGCCGCCTATTTCTATTCTCGTGACATTAGCCGGATTTATCGGGTGGCAGAAGCGCTGGAAAGCGGTATGGTCGGCATCAATGAGGGCTTAATTTCTAACGAAATCGCACCATTTGGCGGTATAAAACAATCTGGGCTGGGGCGCGAAGGCTCACGTTACGGCATTGAAGATTATCTGGAAGTGAAATACCTCTGCTTTGGCGGATTAGACACTTTTGGTTAATCAAACGCTTTTGGTTGATTAGGCACTAAAGGAGCTTAGGATTCTATGCTACAGCAAGAAGTCATATCACAGGTTGCACACCGTTTACACCAGGCAGAAAAAAATCGTGAGCAAATCCGCCAAATCTCATTGGATTATCCAGAGATAACATTTGAGGATGCTTACGCTATCCAAAGTGAATGGGTCAATTTGAAAATCATGGAAGGCCGGGTCCTCAAAGGGCACAAGATTGGTTTGACGTCCAAGGCCATGCAAGCCAGTTCACAGATTAATGAACCTGATTATGGCTCCTTGCTGGATGATATGTTCTTTCAAGACGGAAGTGACATACCTTGTGGACGTTTTATCGTGCCACGCATTGAAGTTGAGCTCGCGTTTGTGCTGGCAAAACCACTGAGCGGCCCGGGTTGTACGCTGTTTGATGTTTATAATGCGACAGATTACGTTATTCCGGCGCTGGAACTTATTGATGCCCGTTGTCACAACATCGATCCTGAAACGCAGCGCCCGCGCAAAGTGTTTGATACGATTTCTGACAACGCCGCCAATGGCGGTGTCATTATGGGAGGGCGCCCAATAAAACCGGATGAGCTGGATTTGCGCTGGGTCAGCGCCCTGCTCTATCGCAATGGTGTGATTGAAGAATCCGGTGTTGCCGCCGCAGTTCTCAATCACCCTGCCAATGGGGTTGCATGGCTTGCCAACAAGCTGGCTCAACATGATGTCCAACTTGAAGCAGGCCAAATCATTCTGTCCGGCTCTTTCACCCGACCGATCCCCGCTCGCAAGGGGGATACCTTTCATGTGGATTATGGCGTCCTTGGCACAATTAGCTGCCATTTTGTTTAACGCATTTTTCAATTTTAAGATCTGTACCCTATGGATTTCGAGTTGCGCTGAGTGGCAAGGAAATGGCCCTCCGGGAACATAGATAGTCACGTGGTTATAAACATGTGGCTATAAAAATAATGTCCGGAATCAATGATAAATACAGCCAGCAAACAGGTAACTGGAAAAACGACGGAAATGAAGAGGAAATCTCATGGATCAATTAACGAATAAATTTAAGCAAGCCCTGAAAGCCGGAGATCCCCAGATTGGATTATGGCTTGGGCTATGCAGTGGATACACCGCAGAAATTCTGGCTGGAGCGGGATTTGACTGGCTATTGATTGATGGTGAACATGCCCCTAACAATATTCCAACCATCCTTTCCCAATTACAGAGCATTGCACCTTATCCGAGCCAGCCCGTTGTTCGCCCACCGTGGAATGATCCGGTGATCATCAAGCAATTGCTGGATATTGGTGCGCAAACATTGTTGATTCCGATGGTTCAGAATGCGGAACAAGCACGCCAAGCGGTTCAGGCCACTCGCTATCCCCCAGCCGGCATTCGCGGCGTTGGCAGTGGATTGGCTCGGGCCGCACGTTGGAATCTCATTCCTGATTATCTTTCTCGCGCGAATGATGAAATGTGCGTGTTAGTGCAGGTAGAAACCCGTGAAGCATTAAAAAATATAGCGGAAATAGCCGCAGTCGAAGGTGTTGATGGCGTATTTATTGGCCCTTCAGATCTCAGTGCAGACATGGGGCATATTAATAATCCCCAACACCCTGACGTTAAAGCAGCCATTGAACAAGCCATTAACCAGATTAAGAAATCAGGCAAAGCAGCCGGCATTTTGATGAGCAATATTGATATCGCCAAACATTATCTTGATATGGGCGTACTGTTCATTGCCGTGGGGGTTGATACTACGTTGCTGGTCAGCGGAGCCACCGCTCTGGCAAAACAGTTCGACAAATCCAAGTCAGGACAGAAACCATCATCTGATGTTTATTAAGGCCCGATACAGACAATATAAAAGGCGGGTGTTAACACGGCGCCCGTCATTGCAATTGAAGTTCCTGATAACAGTTTTCCAAACAACATTTTTCATACCCAATGGATTTCAAGTTGCATCGCTATGGCAGAGGGAACGACAAATTCGTCGGAAACGAATTTTCCCGACGCAAGGCTGAGAATAAGCAAAAGGCAGGAGCCTTCCATTAAATCCCGGCAGCATAAATAACCGTATGTTTATAAAAACGGTATCTGGGATGAATGAACACAGCCAACAAAGAGACAATTTGAAAAACGCAGGGGATATAACAATAAAAAGGAAACGACAATGAGCACTTCACCTGACACCGTACCACAATCGGGCAGTCCACCAGATTTAAACCATTCGCCTCATCAACATCAAAAATTCACTGCCCAGCAACAACAAGTCATCAATAAATTATTTCGCCGCCTGATCCTCTTTCTCTTCGTCCTATTTGTCTTTTCTTTTCTCGATCGCATCAATATTGGTTTTGCCGGTTTAACCATGGGCAAAGATCTTGGCCTGACTTCCACCATGTTTGGGCTGGCAGCTACTCTGTTTTATGCCACCTATGTGATTTTCGGCATTCCCAGCAATATCATGCTCGGCATTGTGGGGGCCCGTCGTTGGATTGCGATCATTATGGTGTTATGGGGCATTGCTTCAACAGCGACGATGTTTGCAACCGGCCCCACCAGCCTGTATATCCTGCGTATGCTGGTAGGCATTGCGGAAGCGGGCTTTTTGCCGGGAATTCTGGTTTACCTGACTTATTGGTTTCCAGCCTATTACCGCGCCCGCGCCAATGCCCTGTTTATGATAGCCATGCCTGTAACCATGGCATTCGGCTCTCTGATTTCCGGTTATATTCTGGAAATGGACGGCATCTGGAACCTGCATGGCTGGCAGTGGTTGTTTTTACTGGAAGGCTTTCCCTCTGTTTTGCTTGGCTTCTTGGTGTGGTTCTATCTGGTTGACTCTCCGGATAAAGCCAAATGGCTCACCCGTGAGGATAAGCAATGCCTTCGGGAAATGATGGAAAATGACAGGCTTTCTCCGGCACAGGCCAATGATCTCCCCGAGCAAAAAGTCAGTTTATGGCGTGAAGTTTTTACCCCAATCGTCCTGATGTATACCTTCGCTTATTTTTGCCTGACTAACACCCTGAGCGCCATTAACATCTGGACGCCCCAGATCATGCAAAGTTTTAATCAGGGCAGCAGCCACGTAGTTATTGGTATTCTCACAGCCATTCCGCAATTTTGCACAATCTTAGGCATGATTTACTGGAGCCGGCGCTCTGACCGCCTGCAAGAGCGCAAAATGCACATAACCCTTCCCTATCTGTTTGCGGCCGCAGGCTGGATTTTAACTTCCCTGACCGATAACAGCATGGTGCAACTGCTGGGGATCATCATGGCTTCAACCGGATCGTTTACAGCCATGGCTGTCTTTTGGACAACGCCGGATCAATCCATCAGCTTGCGTGCCCGTGCAGTCGGAATTGCGGTGATCAATGCAACGGGAAATATCGGATCTGCTGTCAGCCCCCTGTTGATCGGCTGGTTGAAAGATCTGACCGGCAGCTTTAATGCGGGACTCTATTTTATCGCAGGTTTGTTGATCATCGGTGCTTTAGTGGTTTATGCGATCCCCATGAAGCACACAAGATCACAAAAAACACCGTAACTGGCGAGAAAATACCTTAACCACCAGCAAAATATGGAAAGGAAAAATCGATGTCTGCATCCAATGTTACCAAACCCATAAATGCGACCAAGCCCATTATTGCCAATATCGATATCAGCAAAGATTATGATGAAACACAGGGCTCGGATGATGTTCACTATCAAACTTTCGGTCGTCTGGCTGCATTTTTTGGTCGTGATATGCAGGCACATCGACATGATAATTTCTTCCAATTGCATTATCTGGTGACTGGGCGGATTGAGCTGCAACTAGATGAACAACGCTACTCTGTTCAGGCACCGTTGTTTATCCTGACACCGCCTTCCGTTCCCCATGCTTTTTTTACTCAGGAAGATACTGACGGCCATGTACTGACGATCCGTCAGGAATTGATTACACCATTGCTCAGTTCACTGTATCCCACCCATCGGGAATTAGTTGAAATCCCTGCCATCTGCCTTTCTGTGGCAGATAAATCCGATGAACTGGAAACATTCAATCACTATTGGGCACTGATTCAGCGTGAATCCGTGAACCAATTTGCCGGTCGTGAGCAATCTCTGGCATTTCTGGCCCAATCCTTATTCACTTTTCTATTGCGCAATATTCCCCTTGAAGATCAGCATACTGGCGGGCTACGGGGAGAATTAAAGCTATTCCAGCGTTTTAACCAATTGGTTGATCAACATTTTCACCAACATCTTACCGTGCCGGATTATGCAGAAAAATTAGGCATCACAGAATCACGCCTAAAAGATATGTGCCGACGCTTTGCCAACCGTCCGCCAAAACGGTTAATCTTCGATCGTCAGTTACGGGAAGCAAAACGGTTGCTGCTGTTTAGCGATAGTCCGGTGTTTGAAATAGCCTATCAATTGGGATTTAAAGATCCCGCTTATTTTGCCCGTTTTTTTAATCGACTGGTGGGATGTTCGCCGAGTGTTTGGCGGGAAAGAAATCAATGAGTCACTGAGATATACGCCCGTTTTATGCCACAGAAATTATCTATACTCGTCGTACTTCAAGATGCATTTATACTCTTCGTCTTTCAAGTTGCCTCTTTGTTGGCTGTACTCATTCATCCTAGTCACCTTTTCGATAAACACACGGTTTCTATGCTCTTGGGGATTAATGAAAGACTCCAACCTCTCGACCTTTGCTCAGCCTTTGGCTGGGCAAATTCGTTTCCGACGAATTTGTCACGCGATGCAACTTGAAATCCATTGCGTATAGCCTGGTAAAACGGTTAATCTTCGATCGCCAGCTACGGGAAGCAAATCGAAATCCATAGGGTATAGTGGTAGTCTGAAATTTGAAATCGCCTACCAACTTGAGTTTAAAGACCCTGTTTACTTTGCCCGTTTTTTAATCGATTGGTGGGGTGTTCGCCAAGTGGTTGTCGGGAAATGAATTAATTCTCTTTATCATAGGCAAGTTTAGATATGACATTAACCAGAAATATTTTTTTAGCCAGAAAAGCCATTAATCATGTGAATATTCAGCTCGGTATTGTCTCGCCGAATCAACTTCCTACCCAAACCCCTGAGCAAAGAAATGAGAAAAGTGACCGCAATTACGAGTTACAATGCAGAAGAGGAGCAATTGAACAAAATCTTGTTGGAAATAGACGCTCTGATGACTATTGGAGAAAGTATATTCTTCTTACTAACATAGCGGCCATAGAACTTAAGTTGGGGAATTGTGGAGAGAAAGCAATGCTCGCATTTTCTTATCTTATGACACAGGGAGCGAAACCTATTGATCTATTTGATATCGTTGATACCGATAACGAGGAGCAAAATGGTCATACAATTGTAGTTATTGGTAGAGTTACAGGAAAGGATACAAAAACCACTACATGGAACTACGAATCTGTAATTTGCGATCCATGGGCTAATCAGATCTATCCCTGTAGTCTTTATGGTCAAAAAGCACCATTCGTGGGTAAACTAATCTTACGCTATCGTTATCCACCTAAAACTCATTGGTATAATTCCTGTAATTTATTATAAAAAAGAGAATTGCCATTATTATTGCCGCCACAAAAGCACATCCTTAATCACATTTAAAAGACAAATAAGCAATTTTTAACGAAAAGTACTCGCTAATCTTCTAATTATCTCTTCAATAAAATCTATTTAATGCTTCAATTATTTAAGATAAAGAAACATTAAAGTAACATTTAATTCTCGCACTATTAACAAGGTTAATTAAGGGAATTATGTCAATAATGAGGTAGCCATGAAAATAGAAGATTTGCGAGCCGATCATAAACGCCCTTTTACCAGCAAAGAATATTTGAGTTCACTTCAAGATGGTCGCGAAATTTATATCTATGGTGAACGCGTCAAAGATGTCACAACGCACCCGGCGTTCCGTAATGCAGCGGCTTCAATCGGGCAACTGTATGGTGCCCTTCATCGCTTAGAACTTATAAAGGAAGATCTGCGAAATCTACAATAATCTCAGCGTTGCTTAGTCATATACCCTTCGTCTTTCAAGTTGCATCTTTGTTGGCTACACTCATTCATCCCAGTCACATAGTTATTTGTGCTCCCGGGGATGAATTCCCTTGCCGCCGCGATGCAACTTGAAATTCATTGCGTATAGATATGTCATTAGCCAGAAATATATTACTACAATTCGTAATGAATGTGTCCACTATTACATCAAAATTATTATTCTATATTCCGAATATTTAATCGTATATAAATTGCCCTCTAATTAATTACTATTGATATTTTACTATAAATATATAAAATACCATCTTATCTGGCTCCTAAAAGGTTTTCCCTGTTTAAAAATACCATCTCAGACAAAAAATCAGCAATATTTTTCAATTTTGTGCCAATTTTCGCTCTTGGTATACAAATAACTCTAGGTGATACGCCCAGCACAACTCACTGGAATCACAATAACTATTGCTGGAGTCCTGTTGGGACAAGGATTTTTCCCTACACAATTTATTTCCAATTGATTTCAAGTTGCATCGCGTATAGTCTGGTAAAACGATTAATCTTCGATCGCCAGCTATGAGAAGCGAATAGAAATCCATAAGGTATATTAATAGTCCGAAATTTGAAATAACCTATCGACTTGGATTTAGAGACCCCGCTTATTTCTCCCGTTTTTTAATCGATTGGTGGGGTTTTTGCCGAATGTTTAATGAAAATAAATTAATTCTCCTAATCATAGGAATATATAGATATGTCATTAGCCAGAAATATATTATTAGCTAGAAGAGCCATTAATTATGTGAATAAAGAAATAGGTGTCATGTCTCTGAATAGGGTAAACGTTGAGTCATATGGAGATTTTCTAACTTATGAATATTATAAAGATTCCATGGTTAATATGCGCAACATTATCACTGATACTATTAAAAGGAGGGGGTTTCATCATTTTGTGGATACAGGTGAATTATCAAACAACAATATGTTACATACAATAATGGCTCGCACTGCCTATTCATCTGAATTCCATCTTGGTAATTGTGCAGAAAAAGCCGCCGTTTCTTTCTCTCGCTTAAAATTTTTAGGAGCAAAACCCCTTGATATTTTTTTATTAACTGACGAGCATGAAACAAGAAATAATCACTCATTTGTCGTTATAGGCAGAACGAAAGGCATTCTTCATGATCCCAGCACATGGGATCATGAAGCTACTATTTGTGATGCTTGGACTAATCAAGCTTACCCAAGTTATCTTTACTATGAAAAAATCCCATTAACAGGAACATTAACCTTACGTTATCGATACGACTAATATTCATACTTGAATGACATTAAAATAGAGCAAGCAGAAAACCGAAATTCATCCCTCTTCGTGTACATATAGAATATACAACACGAAGGAGATCACATTTCTGTTATAACCAACCAAAAATCAACGAAAAGTACTCACTAATCTTCTAATTATCTCTTCAATAAAATCTATTTAATGCTTCAATTATTTAAAATAAAGAAACATTAAATTAACATTTAATTCCCATATAAATAACAAGGTCAAATCGGGGATTATGTCAATAATGAGGTAGCCATGAAACTAGAAGATTTGCGTGCAGATGATAAACGTCCATTTACCAGTAAAGAATATCTGAGTTCACTTCAAGATGGCCGCGAAATTTACATCTATGGTGAAAGAGTCAAGGATGTCACAACACATCCGGCGTTCCGCAATGCGGCGGCTTCTGTCGGGCAACTGTATGATGCCCTTCATGCCCCGGAAACTCATGATGTACTCTGCTGGAATACCGATACCGGCAATGGTGGCTATACTCACAAATTTTTCCGTTTCGCCACCAGTTCGGATGACATCCGTCAACAACGCGATGCCATCGCACAGTGGTCACGCCTGAATTATGGCTGGATGGGGCGTTCTCCCGACTACAAGGCCGCGTTTTGTTGTTCATTGGGAGCCTATCCTGAGTATTATGGGCAATTCGCTGACAATGCCCGCCTTTGGTATAAGCGCATTCAAGAAAGCGCTATCTATTTTAATCACGCTATTGTTAACCCTCCCATTGATCGCCACAAACCCGCCGATCAGGTAAAAGATGTTTTTATCCAAATAGAAAAAGAGACAGATGCCGGCATTATTGTCAGTGGCGCTAAAGTTGTCGCAACCAATTCAGCACTGACCCACTATAATTTTATCGGTTTTGGCTCTGCTCAAGTTATGGGGGATAACCCGGATTTTGCCCTGATGTTTGTCGCGCCTATGGATGCCGATGGGGTGAAATTAATCTCCCGCGCATCTTATGAACTCGTGGCCGGAGCTACCGGAGCACCTTTTGATTACCCCCTTTCCAGCCGATTCGATGAAAATGACGCCATTTTGGTAATGGATAAGGTATTAATTCCGTGGGAAAACGTGCTAATTTATCGCGATTTTGACCGCGCCCGTAATTGGGCAGTACAAAGTGGTTTTGCACGCCTGTTTCCAATGCAAGCCTGTGTGCGCCTTGCCGTAAAGCTGGATTTCATCACAGCTCTGTTACAAAAGAGCCTTGAATGTACTGGTGTGGTGGATTTTCGCGGAGTTCAGGCCGATTTGGGTGAAGTTGTCGCATGGCGCAACTTGTTCTGGTCACTGACAGATGCCATGTGGGCTGAAGCCAAGCCGTGGGAAAATGGTGCTTATCTGCCGGATACTCAAGCAATACAAACTTATCGCGTCATGGCTCCAATGGCTTATACAAAAATCAAAAACATTATTGAAAGTAATGTCACCAGCGGTTTGATTTATTTGCCATCCAGTGTACGGGATATGCATAATCCAGAAATCAACAAGTATCTGGAAAAATATGTGCGGGGCTCCAATGGTATTGACCACGTTGAGCGAATTAAGATTTTGAAATTAATGTGGGATGCTATTGGCAGTGAATTTGGTGGTCGTCATGAATTATATGAGATCAACTATGCAGGCAGTCAGGATGAAATTCGACTGCAATGTCTGCGTCATGCACATGGCTCCGGCAATATGAAAAAGATGATGGAATTAGTAGATAACTGCCTTTCAGACTATGATTTAAATGGTTGGACTCAGCCTCATCTACACAATAACCACGATATTAATCTGTTAGATAAGCTGCTGAAATAAATCGGCAGCATGGAGGACTATTATGTCTGTAGAAAATGAACGTAGCTTGCATTTCAGAAATGCGATGGCAAGCCTTTCCGCTGCGGTGAATATCGTTACCACGGACGGCCCCGCCGGACGGAGTGGCATGACTGCAACAGCTGTATGCTCTGTGACAGATACGCCTCCTACTTTAATGGTATGTATCAACCGCAAAAGTACCATGAATGCCATGCTGCAGGACAATCGTCATCTGTGTGTCAATATTTTGAGTCATGAACAAGAGTTGATAGCTCGTCATTTCGCTGGCATGACTGGAATCAGCATGGAAGAACGCTTTAAGCGAAATGTCTGGAATTCAGGGGCATTGGGCCAGCCTTTGTTGAAAGGGACACTTGCCAGCTTGGAAGGGAGTATTGGGCAAGTACAGGAAGTCGGTACTCACTATGTTTATCTGGTAGAAATAAAGCAGATTATCGTTCGCGAAGAGGGGCATGGATTAATTTACTTTAAGCGCGATTTCCATCCAGTCATGGATAAAAGCATGGCAGACTGTGCCTAAAACAACGTTTCATTTAAATCTTTTTAAAACAGCAACCTACTAAAATCCTGCGTAAATAGACACGCCTAATATGAAGGTTCTTTAATCACAGGGCCTTCATCAAAATCAATCAATTATTGTTTCAGAACCCACAATCATCCAATCATGAATAACAAAAATTTAATATATATACCTTATTGATTGAATATCATTACTATTATTATTTTCTTGATTACTTCTCAACCAACAATAAATTAACAAGATTAAATATCATTCAAATTGCTTTAATTGCGAACATACAGCTATCATATTAATATTTTTTGATATTAATTTAGTGAATATTCTTTCAGATCTGGTATTACTTTTTCGTATTAGTGTGATCAATCGTTGAGAAGATACCATTCCAGTATATTAACCTCCCTCGCTTCACGATCACTCTGAAAAAACAAACAAAATCACAACCTGCGCAATACAATATGTTACCAAAATGTTAACAGAGGTATAATCATCTGAAATGTATTGCCTACCAGAATGACAGCTAACAGAGGCATTCACTATGAATAAAGCCGCCCCGGCCGGTTTAATGGATCAACCAAGACCCTTTTTCATGATCTTTTTTGTGGAATTATGGGAGCGCTTTGGTTTCTACGGCGTCCAAGGTATCCTTGCCGTTTATTTCGTAAAACAACTTGGATTTTCAGAAACACAATCATTTATTACTTTTGGTGCATTTACTGCATTAGTCTACGGCCTCATTTCCATCGGCGGCTATGTTGGTGATCATTTATTGGGAACAAAGAGAACTATCGTTCTGGGTGCGATAGTCATGGCAATCGGCTATTTCATGATTGGTCTTTCCATCATGGAGCCTGAATTGATCTTTTATGCATTGGGAACCGTAGCTGTCGGTAATGGCCTTTTCAAAGCCAACCCTGCCAGTTTGTTGGCCAAATGCTACAAACCGCAAGATCCTCGTTTAGACGGTGCATTTACCCTCTTTTACATGTCGATTAACCTTGGCTCCTTAGTATCTCTCTCCATTGCCCCTATCATTGCGGAAAAGTACGGCTATGCTGTTACCTACAATATCTGTGGTATTGGCCTGATTATTGCCCTGCTGGTCTATTTAGCCTGTCGCCGTATGGTCACTAATATTGGTTCAGAGCCGGATCATGCCCCTCTGAACTATATGACCTTGTTTTTAGTTCTAGTGGGTTCAGTGGCGATGGTTGGCATTTGTGCCTGGTTATTGCACAACATCAAAATTGCCAATATCGTGCTCGCCACAATTTCTGTCGTTGTCGTTGCCATTTTCTTCTGGCAGGCATTTAAGCAAGACAAAGTCGGCCGCAATAAAATGTTTGTGGCCTTTATTCTGATGCTTCAGGCTATTGTGTTCTATATCCTGTATAACCAGATGCCGACCTCCCTTAACTTCTTTGCCATCAACAACGTCCACCACCAGATTTTGGGATTTAATGTCAATCCCATCAGCTTTCAGGCCCTGAACCCTTTCTGGATTATCGTTGTCAGCCCCATTCTGGCGTTGGTTTACACCAAACTGGGGGCGAAAGGTAAAGATTTTTCCATGCCAACGAAATTTACTTTCGGCATGTTCCTGTGCTCTCTGGGCTTTCTGACTGCTGCTGCTTCCGGTTTGTTTGCAGATGAAAATGGCATTACATCCCCGTGGTTTATCGTACTGGTCTATTTGTTCCAGAGTGTTGGGGAGTTAATGATTAGTGCGCTTGGGCTGGCAATGGTCGCTGCATTTGTTCCCAGCTACCTGACTGGCTTTATTCTGGGTATGTGGTTCTTGTCACAAGCGGCAGCTTCCATTCTGGGGAGCTATGTAGCTACGTTTACTGCGGCACCAGAAGGTGTGACGAATCCGCTGCAAACCTTACCGCTGTATACCGGGGTGTTTGGTAAAATCGGGCTGGCAACCCTGATAGTCACTATTATCATGGCCATAATGGTACCTTGGCTGAATCGCATTATTAAAAGCGAAACGAAGGCATAATCAGGCCAGTTATTTTTCGTTAAAAACAGTTTTAGTTAAAAACTGTTCTCGGTAAAAAAATTCTCCGTCTATTCCCAAGAGGAATTGGCGGAGAATTTTTTTATAAGGGCCCGTCAGATAGAATTATAAAAAACTATAAATAGGGCCATGAATAACGATTTGATTTACAGCACGTCAACCGCATTCAATTCTTTAAAGGCCTGCTCCAGACGAACAACCATGGAAGCCTGACCTGCACGCAACCAAACGCGTGGATCATAGTATTTCTTGTTAGGCTTGTCTGCCCCTTCTGGGTTACCTAACTGGCCTTGCAAGTAGCCTTCGTTCTTTTTGTAGTAATTCAGGATACCTTCCCACGTTGCCCACTGGGTATCAGTATCGATATTCATTTTCACTACACCATAGCTGACAGCTTCCTGAATCTCTTCTGCTGTAGAGCCGGAACCACCGTGGAAGACGAAATCCAGGCTATTGTGCGGCAGGTTGAATTTCTCAGAAACGTAGTCCTGTGAGTTGCGCAGAATTTTTGGCGTCAGTTTAACGTTACCTGGCTTGTATACGCCGTGAACGTTACCAAAGGAAGCCGCGATAGTGAAACGTGGGCTGATGGCGTTAAGTTTTTCATAAGCATAAGCCACATCTTCTGGTTGAGTGTACAGAGAAGAGCTATCCAGATGTGAATTATCAACGCCGTCTTCTTCACCGCCAGTACAACCTAATTCAATTTCCAGCGTCATGTCGATTTTCGCCATGCGTGCCAGATATTGGCTGCAAATCTCGATGTTTTCTTCCAGAGATTCTTCTGACAGATCGATCATGTGGGAAGAGAACAGTGGCTTGCCTGTTTGTGCGTAATGTTTTTCACCCGCATCCAGCAGGCCATCAATCCAAGGCAACAATTTGCGAGCACAGTGGTCAGTATGCAGGATCACAGGTACACCGTAATGTTCTGCCATCTGATGAACATGATAAGCACCAGAAATGGAACCCAGAATTGCTGCTTGTTGACCTTCAGCTTTCAGTCCCTTGCCTGCAACGAAAGATGCGCCGCCGTTAGAGAACTGGATAATGACCGGAGCACGTACTTTTGCCGCCGTTTCCAACACTGCGTTGATGGAATCAGTACCGACACAGTTAACAGCAGGTAACGCGAAGTTGTTTTCTTTAGCGACAGCAAAGACTTTTTGAACATCATCACCAGTGATGACACCCGGTTTTACGAAATCAAAAATTTTAGACATGTTACGTGGTCCTGTATTGACATTGAACAGGCAGCCTTTGCCGCCTGTTTATAGTTGCAGCAAAGCTTAGTTATTGTTAGCGCGCTCTTCCAGCATGACAACGGCTGGCAGTTTCTTGCCTTCAACAAATTCCAGGAAAGCACCGCCGCCAGTAGAAATGTATGAGATCTTGTCGGCAATTTCGAACAGGTCGATTGCAGCCAAAGTATCACCACCACCTGCAATAGAGAATGCATCACTTTCAGCAATCGCACGGGCAATAATTTCAGTTCCTTTACGGAAATTAGGGAATTCAAAAACACCAACCGGGCCATTCCACAGAATGGTTTTGGCATCTTTCAGGATGGCAGCCAAACGCTCAGCAGATTCGTCACCCAAATCAAGGATTTGCTCTTCGTCTTTGATTTCACTGGTGGATTTCAGTGTCGCTTCCGCAGTTTCAGAGAATTCAGTCGCAACACGAACATCGGTAGGAACTGGGATATTACAGCATTCCAGCAGTTTTTTTGCTTCTGGAATCAAATCGTCTTCATACAGGGAGCGACCAACATTATGCCCTTCTGCGGCAACAAATGTATTGGCAATTCCACCGCCGACGATCAGCTGGTCAGCAATTTTAGACAGTGAGTCAAGCACAGTCAGTTTAGTAGAAACTTTAGATCCACCCACAATCGCCACCATCGGGCGAGCAGGATTACGTAGCGCTTTACCCAGAGCTTCCAGTTCACCAGACAGCAACGGGCCTGCGCAAGCAATCGGGGCAAATTTGGCAACACCGTGAGTTGATGCCTGTGCACGGTGAGCAGTACCAAAGGCATCCATCACATACACATCACACAACGCTGCATATTGCTTCGACAACGTTTCATCGTCTTTTTTCTCACCTTTGTTGAAGCGAACGTTTTCCAATACAACCAATTCGCCTTCCGCCACTTCAATGCCATCCAGATAATTTTTTTCCAGACGAACAGGAGAAGAAATTGCATCTTTCAGATAATCAACGACAGGTTGCAATGAAAACTCTTCGTTGTATTCTCCCTCAGTAGGGCGTCCCAGGTGAGAAGTAACCATGACTTTGGCTCCCTGACTCAACGCAGCCTCAATCGTCGGCAAGGATGCACGGATACGCGCATCAGAAGTAACTTTGCCATCTTTTACAGGCACATTCAGATCAGCACGTATCAGTACGCGTTTACCCGCCAGATCTAAATCAGTCATCTTAATTACAGACATGGTGAATCCTCTCATTGATTCTTCTATAAAATACTTATTCTTCTGCTGTGTCTGTTTATCAATATACCCATCATCTTACAAGTTGCCTCTTTGTTAGCCGCGACGCACCTTGAAATCCATAGGGTATAACACTTGATACAACAGATAATCCGACACAACAGATGATTAATTAAAACCAGTTGCAGCCATTGCCAACGTCGTATCAATCATGCGGTTGGCAAAGCCCCACTCATTATCACACCAAACAAGGGTTTTAATCAGGTGATGCCCGCTGACCCTCGTTTGTGTGCCATCCACAATAGCGCTATGGGGATCGTGGTTAAAATCCGTTGAAACTAACGGTAAGTCAGTATAATCCACTATACCATGAAACTCTCTGGACGCTGATTTTCGCAGGAGTTGGTTCACATCTTCAACATTGACCGATGCACTGACTGTCACACTCAAATCAATTGCTGTCACGTTGATGGTCGGAACCCGCACAGAGATTGCTTCAAACCTATCACTGAATTTGGGGAAGATACGCGAGATCCCCGCAGCCAGTTTTGTATCAACTGGAATAATAGATTGACTGGCTGCCCGAGTCCGGCGTAAATCATGGTGATAAGCATCAATCACTGGTTGATCATTCATGGATGCATGAATGGTTGTCACCGTACCGGACTCAATATTGAATGCATCATCCAACACTTTAATGATGGGAATGATACAGTTTGTTGTACAGGATGCATTGGAAACTATACGATCTTCTGCCACCAATGAATGGTGATTAACACCATATACTATGGTTGCATCCAGATCATTTCCTCCCGGATGAGCAAACAAAACTTTTTTGGCACCACTGGCAAGATGGGCTTCCCCATCAGATCTCTCGCCATGTGTACCCGTACAATCAAGCACGATATCAATGCCCAATTCTTTCCAGGGCAAAGCTGAAATATCCGGTTGGTGAAACAATCGAATACTGTCATCTCCTACTTGCAATAAATCATTATTCAGGCGTACATCCCACGCAAAACGCCCATGACTGGAATCATATTTTAATAAGTGAGCGATGCCTTCTGCACCAGCCAACTCATTAATAGCAATTACTGAAATTTCGGCTCGACGCCCGGATTCATAGAGTGCGCGCAAGACACTTCGCCCTATTCTCCCAAACCCGTTAATCGCTATTCTGATTGCCATGTTACTCCCTGAATTTCACTGTAGTCATGCAACCGCTTAGGATAACTGAGCTGTAACGCCTTGTACTGATGATTCATCAAAAAATTAACTATATTGTGACAGAGAAGACATTTTGCACTTGGATTAACACATCTTACTGAAACGGTTCAGCCAATACAAAAGCAGATTACGAGAAAAAAAGTGGGATGGCAAGCATCATCCATCACATCATGAAGCAAAAATTGAATAAAAAAAGAGCGCACTCGCTCAAGAATTGATGCGAATGCGCTTATAGTCTTGTTTGCCGATTATTTCAGCAGAGAAGTCGCTTTGGCTACTACGTTTTCAACAGTGAAACCAAACTCTTTGAACAGGGCATCAGCAGGTGCTGATTCACCGAAGGTATTCATACCAACGATTGCACCGTTAATGCCAACGTATTTGAACCAATAATCCGCGATACCCGCTTCTACAGCAACGCGGGCAGACACTGCCGCAGGCAGTACCGCTTCACGGTAGGCTGCATCCTGCTTGTCGAAAGCATCGGTTGATGGCATGGAAACCACACGAACCTGACGGCCTTCGGCACTCAGTTGTTCTGCCGCTTTCACAGCCAGTTCAACTTCAGAACCCGTTGCAATCAGGATCAGCTCAGGCTGGCCTGCACAATCTTTCAGGATGTAAGCCCCTTTCTCGATATTCGCCAATTGTTCAGCAGTACGCTCCTGCTGAGCCAGATTCTGGCGAGAGAAAATCAAAGAAGTCGGGCCATCTTTACGCTCAATCGCATATTTCCACGCGACCGCAGATTCAACCTGATCACATGGGCGCCATGTGCTCATGTTTGGTGTTACGCGCAGGCTGGCAATTTGTTCAACTGGCTGATGGGTCGGGCCATCTTCACCCAGACCGATTGAGTCATGGGTATAAACAAAGATGCTGCGAATCTTCATCAGGGCTGCCATGCGTACTGCGTTACGAGCATATTCCACGAACATCAGGAAGGTTGCGCCATAAGGCACAAAACCGCCATGCAAAGCGATACCGTTCATGATTGCAGACATACCGAATTCACGCACACCGTAATGAATGTAGTTACCGTCCAGCTCTTCATTCAATGGCTTGGAACCAGACCACATGGTCAGGTTGCTTGGTGCCAAGTCAGCAGAGCCACCCATGAATTCAGGCAGGACTTTACCGAATGCTTCCAATGCGTTTTGTGATGCTTTACGGCTGGCGATAGCAGCTGGGTTTTGTTGCAGGTTTTCGATGAATGCCTTAGATTCCGCTTCCCAGTTTGCTGGCAGTTCACCGCTGGTGCGACGGCTAAATTCAGCAGCCAGTTCCGGATGAGCTTTTGCATAAGCAGCAAATTTTTCATCCCACGCGCTTTCTTTAGTTTTGCCCGCTTCTTTCGCATTCCAGCCAGCATAAATATCCTGAGGAATTTCAAACGCAGGGTATTCCCAGCCCAGTGCTTTGCGAGTTGCTTCGATCTCTGAGTCACCCAGAGGAGCACCGTGACACTCTTCTTTGCCTGCTTTGTTTGGTGAACCAAAACCAATGATGGTTTTGCACATCAACAGAGATGGCTTGCCGGTTTCTTTACGCGCTGCTTCAATAGCTGCGGCAATAGCGTCAGAATCATGGCCATCTACGCCACGGATAACATGCCAGCCGTATGCTTCGAAACGCGCTGCGGTGTCATCGGTAAACCAGCCTTCTACTTCACCATCAATGGAGATGCCATTGTCATCATAGAAAGCAATCAGTTTGCCCAGTTTCAGCGTGCCAGCCAAAGAACAAACTTCATGGGAGATGCCTTCCATCATACAGCCGTCACCCATGAACACATACGTGTAGTGATCGACAATGTCATGGCCTGGGCGGTTGAACTGCGCTGCCAGTGTACGCTCTGCGATCGCAAAACCTACTGCATTGGCGATACCCTGCCCCAATGGGCCAGTTGTGGTCTCGATGCCAGGAGCATAGCCATATTCTGGATGGCCGGGAGTTTTGGAGTGCAGTTGACGGAAACTTTTCAAATCGTCAATGGAAAGATCATAACCCGTGAGGTGCAGCAAGCTGTAAATCAGCATGGAACCGTGACCATTGGACAACACGAAACGGTCACGATCAGCCCAGTCAGGATTGGAAGGGTTATGATTCAGATAGTCGCGCCACAGCACTTCAGCAATGTCAGCCATTCCCATCGGTGCGCCAGGATGCCCTGATTTTGCTTTCTGCACAGCGTCCATGCTTAAGAAGCGGATAGCATTAGCAAGGGTTTTACGAGTGGTCATTCTTTACTCCAAGTCGGATAAAAGCGTTAGTGAACTAAGAACTAATTTTCGCAGCGCAGCATACAAACCGCAATCATTAATGCCAGATAAGAAAAACTATCTTAATTTCCATTTAGCATCAATTCTTTGATTTGTCCCGTTGTTTTGCTGAGTTTTCAGGCCAGTACAGACAAGGGCTGGCTAACTTGCGCAAGAGGAAATAGTTTCATATTGTGATTTGCGCAATGGAAAGCCACGTATTAAACACGATACTCAATAGGTTAATCAAGGTTAAAAATGCCAGTTAGCCCATTCATTTAACATGATGATATGAAAGTAATAATAACGCTTACTCAGAAACAATCACTGATTAAGGGAACGGTAGATCTCATAATTTTCATCATCAAAACAAACCAGATTCACGTGTAATATATTTTGATTGCGGGACAAGCTCGAATGAATGGCAGACAAAGCGATTTCAGCCGCCAATTTTTTAGGAAAACGGTAGATACCGGTACTGATATTAGGAAAAGAAACCGTCTCAATATTGTATTGTTCAACGATGTTGAAGCAGCTTAGATAAGCTTTTTTCAGCAATTCCGGCTCGTTGGAAGAGCCACCATTCCACCGTGGCCCGACGGTATGGATCACATAGCGGGCCGGCAAATTCCCGGCTCCGGTGATAACCGCATCGCCAACATTGCACCCTCCCTGCTTTGCACGGATTTGCCTGCATTCTTCCAGAATGGATTTCCCACCGGCACGATGGATCGCACCATCAACCCCTCCGCCTCCCAAAAGTGAAGTATTGGCGGCATTGACAATGGCATCCACCTGAATAGTGGTAATATCGCCCTGAATAATATTAATTTTATTCTGCGTCATTACGTCTTGTCCTTCTCATTTCTATATGCCTGACAGCGATTCCTCTGTATGATATTTAACCATCATCAGTTTTCAGGTCAACACTGTTTCAGAATTAATATAATTTCAGGATCAATATAAATGACAACAACCGGTTTAACCCGAAGTTCAGTATCCGCCCCAACCATCACGCTATTAAATTCTATCCAAACAGAACAATATGAACTTATAAAATTACTGCGTGATTGTGTCGAAAGTGACGCTTCCGTCGGCTTCATTGCACCGCTGGAAGAAAACGAAGCGGCACAATACTGGCAAGCTGTCGAAACTGATATCGCATCCGGTCATCGCCTTCTATTGATTGCCTCGACAAATGGAGAAATAGCGGGTTCGGTACAGCTTTCCCTGTGTAAGAAAAAAATGGGCTACACCGCGCCGAAGTGGAAAAAATGATGGTACACACCCGCTACCGACAACGAGGAATAGGCAAAATATTGATGGAAGAGTTAGAACAGCTGGCAAAACAGCATCAGCGCAGTTTGTTGGTATTGGATACTCGTACTCATGATCCTGCTTCAGCGCTATATAAAAAATGTGGTTTTATTGAAGCAGGACACATCCCTAATTTCGCCATTAATTCCGATGGGACGCTTGCAGGAACCACCTATTTTTATAAATTGCTATAAGGTTTTTGATTGGCGATAGAAAAAGTCAGGAAAGGAAGAAAAACAGAAAAGAAAAAGCCCCGAGTCAAAGACTCAGGGCTCAGATATTCTGGCGGTGCGGACGGGACTCGAACCCGCGACCCCCGGCGTGACAGGCCGGTATTCTAACCAACTGAACTACCGCACCGCATGGTGTTCTGGTTGAGAACGGGGTGGATAATACGGTTACCCGCTTAATCCGTCAATCACTTTTTATAACAAAATGATTTGTTTGAACAGTTTTTCGCCTCAGCGTCGAATTTATCCCATTTTGCTACTGTTTTTGCTGATTACGGTTTTAGTGGTGATTTGTTTTGTCGCTGATTGTTTTATCAATAACCGCCTGCTCAATGTAACTGCTCAGGGTTTTCCGGGCTTGGGCGCCAGAGACAACTTCCTCCCTTCTTCTCCACCAGATCTAAACGGGATTCATGTTGGATTAGCTCTTCATCAGAAGCATAAATAATTCTCAGCCCGGATTGAGGACGAGCAACTTTCTGGATTTCCGAAACCAAGGCATTAGTTGAAGTTTCCCCTTCCATCGAAAATGCCAATGACGTCTGACCGCCGGTCATCGCCAAATAAACGTCAGACAAAATCTCGGCATCGAGTAATGCGCCGTGGAGGGTACGCTTTGAGTTATCGATATGGTAACGGTCACACAATGCGTCGAGGTTATTACGCTTACCCGGGAAGAGTTTTCTTGCCAACAGCAAGCTGTCTGTAATAGTACAAAAATCAGCCGTTTGCGGAATATCTCTGTTTAACTTACTGAATTCATAATCCATAAAACCGATATCAAACGCTGCGTTATGGATGATCAATTCCGCACCACGAATAAATTCAATGAACTCATCCGCGATATCCGCAAATTTTGGCTTGTCCTGCAAAAATTCGTCGCTGATCCCGTGAACTTCAAACGCTTCCGGATCAACCAAGCGGTCTGGTTTAATATAAATATGATAATTGCGCCCTGTCAGACGACGGTTGATAACCTCTACGGCACCAATTTCAATAATGTTGTGCCCTTCATAGTGAACACCTAACTTATTCATACCGGTTGTTTCGGTATCGAGAACGATTTGACGGGTAATTGCAGTGCTCATAGTGTTTTTTTGTGTCAGACTTAGAGTTTTGATTAAAGATGATATAGGAAGAGTCTACCAAAAATGAACAAACAGGTAGAAATTTTCACCGATGGTTCTTGCCTCGGCAATCCCGGCCCCGGCGGATATGGCATTTTGCTCCGTTACCAGCAGCATGAAAAAAAGCTGAGCGGGGGCTATTTCCGTACGACCAACAACCGCATGGAATTAATGGCTGCCATTGTCGGGCTGGAAACGCTCAAGCGCCCTTGCACGGTGATCCTGACAACTGACAGCCAATATGTACGCCAAGGCATTACCCAATGGATCCATAACTGGAAGAAACGTGGGTGGAAAAAAGCAGACAAATCCCCTGTCATCAATGTTGATCTCTGGCAGAGACTTGATAAGGCCATCTCACAGCATGACATAGACTGGCGCTGGGTCAAGGGGCACACCGGGCACCGGGAAAACGAAATATGTGATGAACTGGCCCGCACAGCCGCCGGCAGCCCAACCCAAGCCGATGAAGGCTATACCGAAAGTGAAAATTAATCGCTGATTCTCTCTCGTTGCTGGCTGCGCCATGCCGGGAAGATATTAACGCCGATGAAAATTTTTCACTGCCCCCAATGCCCTGCTGAACTTCGGCCGCAACAAGGTTGCCCGCATAGGATTTAATGTCAACGGTATTGTCCGCTTGCGGGCAATAATCACATTCAAGCAACCAAATATTGAGGTTGCAGGTTTGGATTCTCCATTTTCGCTATTCCCATCATTTCCGCCTCGCCACGGTAAAGTATGAAAATTAGCATGGTGAAGCACTTCATAATTCAAAAGTCTGAGCCAATCCAATTGGCGAAACATGGAAAACATTTGAGCTTTGCAGGGCAACTGGCGGTAGGCAGGCGAGATCATTTTTCTTAAGCCCAATAAACTCATTGGGTTAAAGCCACTGATAATCAACCAACCATCATCAATCAGGACTCTGTCTACTTCTCTCAGTAACCAATGGGGGTCAATGCTGTAAGTCAACATATGCGACAACAGGCAGGCATCAACAGATTTCGTTGCAAAAGGCAGGTAATGGGGGTCCGTTATCACGTTCATTTTTTCCCCTTGTAAACCGATATTGACCTGATGTCTGATTAAACAGGAACGGCTATCAATTTCTGTACTTAAGTGGCCTATTTTCAATAAATGCAGGCCAAAAATTTTTGGCCACCACGGTTCTAATTGACGTTCCAACGCGGCGCGGTAATATTCTCCCCACGGTAACTCAGCCCAAGACACAGGTGCTATTATTTGCTTGACTGAATGTTCTGCTCGCATGCCATCTTCCTTTCAACCTACGGTAAATTGATCACGAAAATGAAATCACTGACGAAAATAAAATCGGCTACCCAAGTGAGGCATATAATGAATCTTATCAGGATCCCTGTACTTTCGGATAACTACATTTGGTTACTTTGTGATGAAAGCAAACATTGTGTAATTGTCGATCCCGCTGAATCTCAACCTGTGCTTGATATTCTAGCAGCAAATCAAATTATCCCTGCTGCAGTCCTGCTGACACACCATCACTACGATCATGTAGGCGGCGTTCCCGGATTACTCAACAAATATCCCGACTTGCCCATCTATGGCCCTGAAGAGACCCGAACCAAAGGTGCAACTCATATTGTCCATGAGAATGACGTTATAAACGTGAAAGGTTTCTCTTTTAACGTCATGGAATTGCCGGGCCACACACTTGGTCACATTGCGTTCTATCAGGCACCTTATCTGTTTTGCGGTGACACACTATTTTCTGGCGGCTGCGGACGATTATTTGAAGGTACGGCCGAACAAATGTTTTCCTCTCTTGGAAAGATTTCATCGCTGCCCGATGACACATTGATCTGCTGTGCACACGAATATACTGCGGCGAATATGGCTTTTGCAAAATCAATATTGCCCAACAATCAAACTATTCACGATTATTATCAAAAAATCATTGAGATGAGGGAAAACCAACAGGCAACCGTCCCAACAACTTTACAGACAGAGAAAAAAATCAATGTTTTCTTAAATTGTCACGATATTGATTTACAAAAAAATATCGGCATTAAACCTAATTCAATATCACTTTCTTCTGTTTTTCAGCAATTAAGAGCTTATAAAGACCAATTTTGATTTTTCTGGGTTGTCTTCTGCGTGATAGGCCAGTATGATCGCTCACCTTTTAGACAAGCATCAAAAGAGAACATGAAGACGAAAGCGATTTTACTCGCTTCTGTTTTGCTTGCCGGGTGTCAATCGGGTCTGCAGCTAAAGACTCCTGCCTCGCAGCAAACACAGAAGATGTCTTCGACGAATCAGAAAACAGACGGTATTGCAGGGCAAGCAAACTCTGCAACCCGGAAGGAGAGTCCGACAGCCCAACAAGATTTATGGGGACATATCCGTGATGAGTTGAAGATGGAAATTCCTGACAATAGCAGGGTACTTAAGCAACAAAGCTACTACCTGAAACACAAGAGCTATCTCCAAAATGTAACCTTACGGGCGGAACCGTATATTTATTGGATAGTTGAGCAGCTTGATAAACGCAATATGCCAATGGAATTGGTGCTGCTGCCCATAGTGGAGAGTGCTTTTAATCCCCATGCTACCTCTTATGCCAAAGCAGCGGGTTTATGGCAGATTATTCCGAGCACGGGCCAGCATTATGGTCTGACGCAGGATAAGTGGTACGATGCCCGTCGAGATGTTGCGGCATCCACAACGGCTGCCTTAGATATGCTTGAGCGTTTGAACAAACGCTTTAATGGGGATTGGTTATTGACCATCGCCGCCTACAATAGCGGTGAAGGCCGGGTGATGCGTGCAATCCGGGACAATGAAGCAAAGGGCAAGCCAACCGATTTCTGGTCATTGTCGTTGCCGCGGGAAACCATGAACTATGTTCCCAAGATATTGGCGGTGACGAATATTATCCGCAACAACGAAAAATTTAATTTTACCCTGCCAAAACCCAACACCCAAAAAGCACTGGCCAAAGTTGATATCGGGCAGCAAATTATGTTGTCGCAAGCGGCTGAGCTATCGGGTTTATCATTAACATCGATCAGGGCATATAACCCGGGTTATAAACAAGGCATGACTTCTCCCCATGGCCCGCATTACATCATGCTGCCACAGAAGAATGTTCATCAGCTTAAAACGTCGCTGGCTGATGAAAGCGTCTTGAAAGACATCCGCCTGTCTGTGGTAAATAATACCCGTAAATTACAGCAAAAAAGCCAGTACACCGTTCGTTCAGGGGATACACTGTCAGCCATTGCGAAGCGCTTCAATACCACGCACAAAAAGCTACAGCGGCTAAATGGCCTGAAAATGGCAGATCGTCTCAAGATTGGGCAGGTATTGAAAGTTGATACCAGCGGCCCTGTCACCTATCGGGTACGTAAAGGTGATTCCTTTACCAGCATCGCCAATCATCACGGCGTAAACCTTAAAGATTTGATGAGCTGGAATAAAAGCATCAAAGTTAAAGGGATGAAACCAGGCATGGCCCTGACACTTTATCTCGACTAACCATTTCAACTAATTATCTTAATTATTCAACATGTTGCTGGCTCTCTATCCTATCGGTTAGAGAGCTTTTTTATTGAAATGGAATAATTTCATTGCACACATAGTAACCATGGTTATATATTTTATTGAAAATATAAATATAGGTAATTAACAAATGAAATGGGAAAAGGTATTTATATTATTATTCAATAGCATAGAAGATAGCATCTATTTTGCTGCGAATGAGGCTCGAAGGCGTTATAGAGTCCCAAAATCAAGATGTTATGCTTATCGTGCCATTGATAATTTCTGGCCTTTACGTAGCATACCACCCCCATTTATGAAATGTGATCTTGATTCAAAACTGCTTATTTTTGCCCATGGCACCAGAGCTGATCCACGAACAGGAGAGACCGCTGGTAGTTATATTGGTATAGATGCCAATCGTCACATAGGTGGCCAGGCATTAGCTAACCTTTTATATAATCATGGGCTTAAAGAAGTCGGTTTAATTTCTATAAAAGCGTGTCACAGTGCCAACCCGGAATTCATAACCGCCTTTCTAAATGCATTAACTGAAAATAAGATAAAAGTAGGCTGGATCTTGGGATATAGAGGTGCAATCACCCATTCAACAAGCGGAAAACACATATATACATCAAGAATAGATGCTATTACTCATTCATGGTTTAACATCAAAATTCCAGATAAATATCGGGTACGTATAGTTGAAGGAAACACTCGGGTCATTAACCCCAATAGCCCAAGATACAATCATTTTACCGGCATGAATCTCGCTGATTTTGATGATGAATAATTTTTATACTTTCTGCTGATGAGGTAAATTGATCGCCAAAAGCCATTGTTCCATTAATTTTTCAGAACAATGTTTAAAAAAGAAGAAAAGGAATATAAATTGTCATCATTAAATTCAAATAACCATTCCTCATTATCGAATACCGCCAAATTACCCAGTATATTCACCGAAATACAAGCATATCTCCTGCACCCTTCCGGCCTAAACTTAGACACTCCCCCCTCTTTTGAAGCAGAAAGCCGTGATTATAGTGCCATGCGATTTATCTTAAATGGTAAATTGATAGTTTTTCGTCAGGCAAAAACCACACCCAATAAACTGGGGCAATTTGTTACGCTTTGGAAAAGACCGACACCAGAATCAGATATAATGCCTTTTGATCCAAGTGATAATATCGACTTTTGTTTAATTGCAACTTTTACAGAAAACCAGAAAGGTCTTTTTGTATTTGATTCAAACACCTTAATGAAGAAAGGCGTTTTTTCAACGCCGTCTAAAGAAGGCAAAAGAGCCATGCGCGTTTATCCTGCTTGGGTCACTCCTGTTGCAAAGCAGGCCATTCAAACACAAAAATGGCAATCGCTATGTTTTATCAACCTCGATAACCCAGAAACAGCCATCAACCAATTTAAGAACATGTTATTTCCTGATGGAAAAAAATAGCCACTTTGATTTGTTGTTACATCATGAAATATAAACATTGAATTGAATTAACTGGCAGTATATTCGACTAATAAAAGCAATTTTTTAGAATCCGACTCCACCTATTGGTTTATAACGCCAACAATTGGGAACAGCCGGATTCTGACAAAATATACAATTTCCTGTGAAAAACATACTTACGCTTTAAGCTTTTTTCTCAAATGGCTGATAATAGCAACAGCGATTAATCCACCAATCACCGCGATATCCTCAAACACAAAATTGAGCGCGTTTTCAGCTTTTTCTCCCGAGAAAAGCCAAAAAGTATGCACCAGAAAAATAATCAAGATGAGAAAAACGGACAGCATTCCTGCGCCAAGCCAAACAAGGCGATCAGATAAAATTAAGATTGAACCAGCAAGTAATACAACGATTGTAGCGATATTAAACAACCAATCCGGATGTAATTCTGCCTCGCGCATTACTGCCATACCGCCTTCAAAATCGATAAGTTTGGCAAGACCGGAAGCAATGAACATAGCCAAAATCAATAAACGGGCAACCCACCACAACCAATTGCTTTCAAGGGTGTTCTCAATAAAACGTTTCATCATCTATTTTCCTGAGTATAAAACAAAAACAGTTTTGCCTTTTTCATCCCCAAAATGACAGGGGATTATCTTTATGCATTTACAGACCCAGTGTTGACATATCATAAAACCTTAAGTTAATTTAAGATTGATACAAATAATAAACGTAGTGATTTTATTTTTAATCACTCTTTTATTATCAGAGAAATTTTTAAACACATTGCCATTATAGTTTCAGTGGCTTATTTTAATCGAACTAATAATCTAATAATCACGGCAATAAACACCATTCTTCTCCTGGTATTTCACACAGTCTTGAACAGATACTGAATTAAATTTTTTTATCCAAATATTCAGGTTAATTACTTCACCTGAATATTTCATTAGGAATGATAAGGCGATATTTATGTATAAAAATGGATATTTCGTTACCGCAGAAATTAAAGCAAAAGAGCATGCAGACCTCGATTTCGTGGTTAAAGAACTTAAAAATCTACAACAAAAAACACTGTTAGAACCGGGCTGTGAAATTTTCTTCATCCAACAATCCAGAGAAAACCCTCACACATTTATTTTGTGGGAAAAATTTATTGATAATGACGCCTTGAAGAAGCACTTTTGAGTATGAACATACGAAATATTACATGTCCTTAGAATTAACCGAGATCGTACAAGTTTTCACTACGGATACGATTTAATTTTAGCAGAGCTTTTTTATCGCAAGATGTGATTAGCACAATAAGTTACAGATTGCAGTACAAGCAGCAACACTGCAATCTGAGCAGTTAACATACTAATCGTTAAGGAGTTAATTTTGATTACTCGAATAAATTATGACGATTTACCTCAAATCAAAGGCCCTTACGTACATGCCACCAAACATCATGGCTCGCTATATGTTTCAGGCTTAACGGCTCTGGGTACAGCAGCTCAAGAGCATAATGTTGAATCGCAAACCCTCGCCATCCTTCAACAAATTGATTTAATACTCGATCAGGAAAAACGAAGTAGATCTGATCTGGTTAAATTCACGATTTTTGTTAAAGATATCAGCCAACTTCCCCTTATTCGCCCATTATTATTTGATTTTTATGGAAACCACCTTCCGGCCTGCTCGCTGGTTGAAGTGTCGAATCTTATCCATCCAGATTTACAGATAGAAATTGAATTAATCATTGCACTGTATGACCAGTAACATAGCCTGATGGGGCAAGCTATTCATCTTCATCCAGCGAGTAAGGCAACATTTGAATCGCCAGTGAATGCCCCTCATCATTATGCAGCCGGAAGACATTCTCCACATTCATATCATTGCTCATAACGACCTGAATCCAAACCGTATCACCTGACATTTTCACCGCAGAAAGCACGACCCCGGTTCGGCGCCAGCTCTCTCCTAATCGCCATTCCAGCTCATCGCCGACCGAAGGAAGATGGCTGGCACTGCCGGCTAACCAATACATTGCCCGCTTGTTCACACCGCGGTATTTAGTCCGCGCGACTGTCGCCAGCCCCATATACATCCCTTTCTCAAAGCTAATACTCCCCTCAATAGCCTGAAGGTTAGTCGCTTGCGGCGTAAACCGGGCACTGGTTTCGGTTTCAATCACGGAGAAGCCGGCTTCCATCTCCAGCGCCAGCCACTGCTGGCTGTCATTCAGAGACGCTTGGAGTTTTTCCGCCAGCTTGGTTGCCTTCTCTGTATCGGTGACGAGTAAAAACCGTTCTGCCGGCAATGGGAAATAGAGCAATGTCGTGGAACCATCTTGAATGACAGGGTTATCCGCATCAGGGAGAACGGGGAAAAACGTGGCCAATGCATCACGGGCCCCTTTGCCGGCTACCCCCAGCAGCAGGCTTTCATTGTCTTCTGCAAATTCAACCTTGGAAAATACAGCATATTTTTTTAATTCATTGAGCTGCATTTCAAGCAGGCTACGACGCAAAATATAAGCGAACCCTTCATTACGGTGAAATAACCGTAAGTTACTTAACATTTTTCCTTTCGCATCGCAGTGAGCCGCCAGCACATGATGATTATCACCAAGCAAATTGATATCCGCAGTCACCTGACCTTGTAAGTATTTTTTGCTGTCATCACCGGTCGCAGTCACCATTCCCCAGTCATCCAGAGTCATCAGCGTTAACGGAAGTAAAGCTGCTGGAAGAGGCGGGGACGGCAATAATGTTGCGAACAGTTTTGGGTAATCCATGATATTCCCTCTATTGATAAATAAACTCAAAATTAATACGCGATGATTTATACAAGTGAAGAAAAAAGTTCCTATATATTAACTATATAGGAACTATCAGCTTTTACTTCAAATAACGCTCAACTGATTTATTCATTAGCTCGTCAGCCTCGATAAGATCCTGTTTTCTGGCTGTCACAGCAGAATGGTTTCTCGCCAGCAAGGTATATATTGTTGGCAGTACAAATAATGTAAAGCATGTTCCTATCAACATACCGGAGACGATCACCAAGCCAATGCCAAAACGGCTATTTGCACCGGCGCCACTGGCGAACAATAGCGGTATCAACCCGATAACCATTGCTGATGTCGTCATCAATATTGGGCGTAAACGGATTTTCGCTGCTTCTAATATCGCAGCCCGTTTACTTATTTTTTCCATCACCTGCAATTCATTGGCAAATTCCACCATCAAGATCCCATGCTTACTGATAAGACCAATCAGGGTAACCAAACCAATTTGGGTATAAATGTTTAATGTAATATGCCCCATTGCCAATGGGAGCAAAGCACCACAAATTGAAAGCGGGACGGTAATCAAAATAATCAGGGGATCGACAAGACTTTCATATTGAGCCGCCAGCACCAAATAAATAATGATCAAAGCCGACAGGAAAGCAAAGACAAGCGTATTCCCTTCCTTTTTATACTGACGTGAATCTGACTGCCAGTCATAACTGAATCCCGCCGGTAAGCTCTCAGCCACATTTTCAAGGAAAGACACGGCTTGCCCCAATGTCACACCCGGCGCAGGGATGGCCTGAAAAATTGCCGCGTTTTGCTGATTAAATTGAGTCAGCTTATTAGGCTCAACTTTCGTTGAAACAGAAACAACGGTAGACAATGGAATCATGCTCTGGTTTTCAGCTCTGACAAAGTGCCTTGCCAAGGCTTCCGGCGTTAAACGCTGGCTGCGTATACTTTGTGGGATAACGTCATAGGAACGTCCTTCCATGCCAAATCTGTTGATATAGCTTTCTCCCACCAAGAATGTCAGAGATTCACCAATATCCTGCATGCGGATCCCCAGACTGTTGGCCTTTGCGCGATCGATACGTACTTGTACCACCGGGTTGTTATAGTCAAGGTCACTGTCTACAACAGCAAATAACCCGCTTTCACGTGCCTGTTGCTTAATGCCTTCCATTGTCTGGTACAAAACTGAATAATCCTGTGAACTGCGCAATACCATCTGGATAGGAAGCCCGCCAGTTGATCCGGGTAATGGAGGAAGCTGGAACACAAAAACACTGCTTCCTTCAACATCTCCCACTGCGGCTTGCAATTCAGCTTGAATTTCTGATGCAGAACGCTCGCGTTCACCCCAGTCAGTCAAGTCAACACCACCAAAACTCGATGAAGGGCCATCAGTTCCATTAATTATCCACGTGCTTTTCTTTTCAGGGATCGTGTTGAACACGCTATCCAATTTGTAGCCAAATCGTTCCGCATAATCCAGATTGGCATGTTGTGGAGATTTAATTGCAGCCAGTAAGTTTGCCTGATCTTCTACCGGAGCTAATTCTTGTTTGGCTTGCAGGTAAAGGAAAGGCAAGCTGATAAACACCAGTACAGCGATTCCCCCGGTGACCCACCGATGGTGCAGGGAAAAATCCAGGGCGCGGGAGTAATAATGTGATAATCCCTCAAAAAACGCCTCTGCCTTACGTGCCACGAACCCATTATTTTGCTTTGGTTGCAACAAAAAGGAGCTCATCACTGGCGATAGGGTTAAGGCGACAATACCGGATATCACAACCGCTCCGGCCAATGTCAGGGCGAACTCTTTAAACAGCGCCCCTGTCAGGCCAGACATCAAGCCAATCGGCGCATAAACAGCCACAAGCGTGATATCCATGACAATGACTGGTACCGCAACTTCCCGGGCTCCGATAAGCGCCGCGACAACCGGAGATTTTCCCTCTTCAATATGGCGGTGTACGTTTTCAACAACGACAATGGCATCATCGACAACCAGACCAATTGCCAACACCATCGCCAGCAGGGTTAACAAATTAATGCTGAATCCGAATGCCAGCATCAACCCCGAAGCGCCGAGTATTGACAAGGGAATGGCAACAACGGGAATCAATACACTGCGGAATGATCCTAAACACAGATAGATCACCACAATAACAATGATCAGGGCTTCTATCAGTGTGCTGACCACTTCATCAATAGAGGCTTGAATAAAGTGTGCCGTTTCAAAGGCCAATTCAGCTTTCACACCGGGTGGCAACGTTTTTTGGATTTCCGGCAACTGGCTTTTTATACCATCGACAATAACCAGCGGGTTACCGGTTGGTGTTGAAAACACACCTAAATGAACCGCGACCTTGCCATTCATCAAACCACTGGTTTCGGTTGATGCGGCCCCCAACTCGACTGTTCCTACATCTTTCAGGCGAACTAATCCATTGCCGTCATTACGGATCACCAGATCGCGAAACTCTTCTACGTTAGTAAGATCGGTATTGACATAAATATTTGAAACAACAAATTCGCCTTTCACTTTCCCCGGTGCGGCTTGATAGTTATTCTTCCTGACGGCAGCAGCAACATCAGCCGCCGTCAAACCGCGCCCGGCCAAACGGTCAGCATCCAACCAAAGGCGCATCGATAATTGCTGCCCACCAAATACCTGTACTTTTGATACCCCCTCGATTGAGGAAAACATCGGCTCCACGACGCGCGATAAATAATCCGTGACCGATGAAATCGGCAAGGTATCACTGGAGAATCCCACATACGCAACCGCCGTCGATTCACCGGACGACAATTCAATTACCGGGTCATAGGCTTCTTTCGGCAACTTGTACCTGACTTGATTCACCTTGGTCATGACTTGCGTCAATGCCTGAGTCGAATCGTGGTTCAGTTCCATACGGATGGTTACGCTACTTCTGCCTTGTACCGATGAAGAGAACAGATAATCGATACCTTCAACAGAAGAAACAGCCTGCGAAATAGGTTGCGTAACAAACCCTTGTATCAAATCTGCAGATGCCCCCGGATATTCTGTTGAGACGGTAATTGTTGAACTTTCCAGTTGGGGATATTGACGAATGGGCAATTTGCTTAAGGCAAACGCGCCCAATAATACGATCAATGCACTGACAACCAATGCAAGTACCGGACGACGGACAAACAGATCAGTAAAGGTCATTTTTTTGCCTCCACGGTGGAGGCTTTGGTTATTTTTAATGTATCCTTCGCGACCGCAGTCACAGGCGAGCCATCATTCAACTTCAATTGACCAGAAGTAACGACCTGCTCTCCCTGAACGACGCCTTTCTTAATTTCAACCATCCCTTGCCAACGCTGGCCGACCTCAACGGAAACACGCTTGGCAATCATGGACTTGCTATCAGGCCCGGCCTGTGCCACAAAAACAGTATCTCCGTAAGCGGTATAAGTCACCGCTGTTTCTGGAATTGTTAATACTGGCGCATTATCTAAGCGTTTAACCTGAATATTGGCAAACATCCCCGCTTTTAGCTGATTATCACTGTTATTTAACAGCGCCTGAACGGATACCATGCGTGATTTGCCAACTAAAGGATCGATGGCATTTATCTTCGCGGTGAAAATTTGTTTTGGATAAGCATCAACTGAAACATTGACGTCTTGCCCAATATGCAATTCAGGGCTTTCCTGCTCGTCCAATGAAAAATTGAGTTTGAGATGCTTGGCATCAACCAGACTGACGATGGGATCGCCTGCCCGCAGATATTGCCCTTCATGGATCTGACGAATGCCTATAGTGCCGGAGAATGGCGCCCGGATTTTTTTCTGGGCGATTTGAGCTTGCACCTGACGGATAGAGGCCTGTGCCATATCTCGTTCCGCCTGTACATTATCGAGCTGAGCTTCGGAAATTATCTTATTGGCAAATAGCTTATTGGTGCGGTGATATAATCTGTCCGCGTTTTTCCATTGCGCCTGCAAACGAATAAGTTCAGCTTGCTCAACTGCATCATTTAGTTGTACCAATAATTGGCCTGCTTCAACATATTGCCCGGATTCAAAGGCAATTTTCGTTATCATTCCCCCCGCTTCTGATGCAACATGAACCTGTTTTGCCGCCTCAAGATCTCCCACACCATGTAAAATTCTTGGAATATGGGCTTCTTCTACTTCTGCCAATGCAACTTTAACTGGCGGATATGCTGAGTTTTCCGGTTTATCCGGCGTTGAACCATTCACGTTATAGATAGACAGTCCAATAATAGCCACCAACAAGGCAGTTCCCAAGCCAATAAGAATTTTTTTTCTCATAATTCACTTCTACCTTTTTTACTGTGAAATATTTAACTACGCTTTGTCTTTTTTTCTAAAATGGCTGGCAATTGCGGCTACCAGCAGGCCTTTAATAACGGTGATAAGTTCAAGCGCAAAATAGAGTGAAGTTTTGAAGAGCCTTCCTGAAAATAGCCAGGAAGTTGCAATAACGAGAGGCAAAATAAGGAAAACAGAAAGTATTCCGGCACCGAGCCAAACAACGTGGTCAAATAAAACCAATGAAGACTTAGTGAACAAAACGATTACAGAGGGGATATTAAAGAACCAATCCGAATGCAATCCGGATCCACGCATTTCTGCCAACCCGCCATCAAAATCAATGAATTTTGCAAGTCCGGAAGAAATAAACATCACTAGAAGAAGCAGACAGGCACTTAACCCCAACCACTTACTATTCAATGCATTTTCGATAAAACGTTGCATCATCTATTTTCCTGATAAATAAATAAAAAATAACCCTGCTTTTTTCTTCACTATCAAAACAGCCGGATAAATTTTTTAATTGACAGACGTAACAGTGGTGCACTATAAAACCTCAAGTTAACTTGAGGTCAATAGGCATGGCAAAAGATAAAGGCATTGATTTAAATAGGGCTTTAACTATTGGTGAAGTTTCAAAACGTAGTGGAATTGCAGTTTCAGCTATTCATTTTTATGAATCTAAGGGGCTAATTACAAGTTCGCGCAGCCACGGTAATCAACGCCGTTTTCCTTCCGTCGTCCTGCGTTATCTTGCAATTATCAAAGTTGCCCAAAGTGCAGGGATCCCACTGAAAGAGGTTCAGGAAGTTTTATGCCAATTCCCGCCCAACAGTAACCTAACATCGAAACAATGGCAGGTAATCTCTTCTCAATGGCGGGATACGCTGAATAAACGCATCAATATGCTGACCAAATTGCGCAACCATTTGAATAGCTGCATCGGCTGTGGCTGTCTCTCGCTGACTGACTGCCCTTTACGCAATCCGAACGATATTTTGGGAGAAAAAGGAACGGGGGCAATTATTTTAAAAGACATTTAAGGCACTATGCCCGATGGATTTCAGGATGCAGTGTGACAGCAAGGGAATGACAAATTCGTCGGGAACAAATTTGAACAGCCAAGGGCTAGCCCCCGGTGAGAGGCAGAAGCCTCTCACAATTCCCAGAAGAATAGATAACTCGTGATTGGGATTAGTGAGTGCAACTAACAAAGCTGTAATTCGAAAGACTACAGATACAAAATCATAAAACCCATTTTACATTCCATGAAAACTAAAATATTTTCAATTAATGAGTTAGTTGCACATAATTTTGTTAAAAAAATCACATTGAAAAATAAATGGTTATGTAATTTCATTAACAACCCCCTATTAGCCAATAAAACTAAATTAATATAATATAAAATCTGCCATTCATTAATGGAAAAAAATTTTATTTAGACTAAAATTTATATTACCAAAAATAGAATCCAGGCATTCTCAAAATAAATATCTCTTAGTTAATTAAAAGATGTGCCTTTTATAGCAACATTAATTTCATCTTAAGGTCTCCTAAAACATTTAATAACAATCTCACAACAGAAAACTTTTTAAATAACTATTAAACAAGTCATAAAAATAAATCCAAGCTCGTAAAAGTTATATATACATCAAGGAATTACTATGAAAAGTATAAAAACAAGATTTATTTCATTATACGGTTTATTTCTTTCATTTCTATTTACTTCACCATACTCATTTGCTTCAAAAGAACATCCGATATCTATTGATAATCAAACAAATTATACAATAACCGTCTATTCACCTCCGTCTTGGGGAAGATGTACATATAAGCCGGGAGGCAATAAGCCTGCTATTACAACTGTACCTCCAAGAAAAAAAGGCGTTTTTATCTGGGAGGATAGCGATAATATTAGCTCTTGTTTTTTTGAGGAAAAATTTACATCTTTTAAATTTATCACACAGGACAATAAGCTATTGTGGACCAGCAGAATTGGAATGATAGAGCAAAAAGATGGATATATTGACCCCTCTTATTTTTATGGATTATTTTTTGAAAAACAATATTGCCCAGTACGTTTGGACGAGCTGAGTCCGGATTCGGACGAGCCTGCCCCTCCGCCTTTCATCAAAACGACTTTTAATTCTAAACCAATACCAACAGCACCTCTTTATTATATGTACAATTATAGAACAAGTAATATGCGTGAATCAGACAGTGGCTGGGAAATTATTCTCACTCAACCTCCAAAAGGCACTGTACTGCAAGATGCAGGTAATCCTGAATTTTGGACATGTTACAATTAAGTAATAGTGATAATATAATTATTATTTAATATATTTTAATATTTCAATTAAAAATTGGCTAGCTGATTTTATCTTGAGAAATATTTCAGAACAAGTTGCAGAGTAGAATTATACCCTATGGATTTAGAGTTTCGCCAAAATGGCAAGGGAGTGCCCGAGGCATATATAAAAAATATTGAAATATGGGCTATTAATAGACATATAACGTTAGATATTTTTTAACATACTTAAAACATCCTGAAAGGATCTTATATTGCTATTGCGTTTGCCTGTGCGATCTTGCAATTATCAAAGTGGCCCAAAGTGCAGGGATCCCGCTGAAAGAGATTCAGGAAACTTTATGCCAATTCCCGCCCAACAGTAACCTAACAGTGAAACAATGGCAGGTAATCTCTTCTCAATGGCGGGATACGCTGAATAAATGCATCAATATGCTGACCAAACTGTGCAACCATTTGAATAGCCGCATCGGCTGTGGCTGTCTCTCGTTGACTGACTGCCTTTTACGCAATCCGCACGATATTTCAGGAGAAAAAGTAACGGTGGAAATTATTTTAAAAGGCATTTAAAAGGTCAGATATATCTTATATTAGGTATAGACTCTCATTAATTTCATATTATCCTATGAGAATCATGATATTTTTCATACCTTATACCTGTTGGTATCTTTATTCGCTGAATATTGAAGCCCAATGATGCAAGAACTCAATAGGTATAGAACACAAAAAAATTAACTCTACAAAAGGTATTTCATGAAAAAGATTGCTATTTTAGCCACATTATTCTCAGGAGCCTTATTTAATTCCGCAATGGCGGCAGAGAAAACGGTTGAACTTCAGAACTTCACCGCCTTAAGTGCAGAAAAAGGCATTAAACTAACGATCAAATGCGCTGAAAAATCGTCATTAACAGCCAAAGGCGCACAATCGGCGATAGATAAACTCGATATCAGTTATGATGCCAATACACTTAATTTATCTAATGAATCCAATGAAAACGACAACATACTAACTAAAACTGTTACTATAACTTTATATACCAATAAGCCATTGAATAATCTATCCACTATGTCTGGTGTAAAAATGGATGTGGATGCTTGCGCCGTTGGCAGCGAAAATCTGACGGTCAGCGGTATGATGGGAAGTGCAATAACTATTGAAGGCAAAACAAAACATCTGGATCTTAATTTGGAAGCAGGCGCTGTTTTTAATCAAACATCGACCAAGTTCAGTGCTGATTCCGCTAAAATCAAGTTGAGTATGGGAGCGAGGGCTTCTCTTTGCCATATCCCTGAAATCACAGGTAATTTGACAGCAGGAACTAAAGTTGATGTCAGCGAAGAGGCGAATGTTAAAATAAAAAGCAATTTTGCCAGCGAAATATCCAGAGACAACTGCTCTTAAGCCAATCTTGAACCGTTCTTCAGGCTAATTTAAAATAATTCATCCCATACCAAATAATTTAATAAATCATTCATGGGGTGAATTATAATCCACCTTATATCAATGTTTTTTATTCATCTCTTTTTAAAAGATAAAATTGCCATTTTTAATTTTTTTATTAACCATCAAGAAATTATATCAATATCCAAAAAAACATTTTCAATGTTGCATAAAAACATAAAGAAAATATTAGCCTGAATATTAAATGAAGATAACTGAATTATTTATCTCTAAACTATCGGGAGTATTTAATGAAAAAACTTTTAAAAGCCTCTCATATTGCCTTAGCACTCACATTAACTGCTACAACGTCAATAATACCCGCCGCTTTTGCCAAATCCCCAGACCAACCAAAAATTAACCAGGCACCGGGTTATTATCACCAAATGGTCGGAAATATTATGGTCACGGCGCTTTATGATGGCTATATCTACCTTCCGTCTTCGTTATTACAAGGAATTACGAAAAAAGATATTCAGGCATTATTTTCACGCATGTTTATCGTTGAAGGAAAAGAGGGAGTCCAGACAGCGATAAATGCCTATCTTGCCCATACAAAAGAGGGGTTGGTATTAGTTGATGCGGGCAGTGCCAAATGCTTAGGTTCAACCATGGGCAATATCGTTAATAATATCCATGCCGCAGGCTACACCCCCGAAGATGTAAAAGCTGTATTGCTGACACATCTGCATACAGATCATGTTTGCGGTTTAAAATCAGATGATGGAAAAGCCACGTTCCCTAATGCAACCGTTTATGTGGCTGAAGAAGAAGAAAACTACTGGCTCAATCCTGAGAACCGTGGCGCTATATCTGAAAAAGACCTCCCTTCCATAAAAATGGTACAAGACGCTATCGCTCCCTATATTGCCAAACATGCATTCCGCACTTTCAAAAAAGGAGAGAATATCGTTACTGGCATCAAAGCCATGCCTACTTTTGGCCATACCCCGGGACATACATCATTCCGGATACACTCAGATAACAGCAACATGTTAATTTTAGGTGATATTATCCACTCTCACACCGTGCAATTTATTCGTCCGGAAGTTTCCATCGATTTTGATATAGATAATGCAAAAGCGATTGAAGCACGTAAGAACGTTTTCAAAATAGTGTCACAAGATAAATGGTTAATTGGCTCAGCACATTTGCCTTTCCCCGGTATCGGGAATGTTCGTAAAGATGAAAAAGGATATTCTTGGGTGCCTGTGGAATATTCTCCTTTATTGAAAATAAGGTGATTGATAACGTAATATTGAGTATTGGAAAATAAACGATTAAATAGATAAAAATTATTTTATTTAAAAAAGCCGGCAAAAACCGGCTTAATCCACTGAATGTTCTGAAACCTTATCTGATGAATAGGATAAGGTATTCATTGTTATTAATTGTGAAAACGCACGCTTTCGTCAACAGTAACACGCCCCATACGAACATGATATGTGGGAACATTTGGATCAGCGTATCCAAACGAGATACCGAATAGCAAACGGTATTGCTCTGATACCCCGAGTATTTGCCTGACTACATCAGCATGAAAACCGAGCAAAGTCTGCGCAATTCCCGCGTAACCTCTGGCGGCGAGTGATAAAAGGAATGTCTGAGCATACATCCCCATGTCTGATGCAACACGTACGTTATCCCCAAATGAAGGCATGAACAAAAAGGCTACATGAGGGGCACCGAAAAAACTGAAGTTTTTTAAATAGGCCTCATATCTTTTAGCCGTATCCCCACGAGCTATGCCCAGAGCCTCATAATAGATCCTAGCCTGCTCTTGACTTCTATCAAAATAATCTCCATAAAAATCAGCGTAGTTATAGGTGAAATCAGGGGTAGTAATACCTGCCGAATTGTTTTTCATCATGCCCTTCTCTAGTGCATTTTTTGTTTCACCAGAAGTAATATGTACATGCCATGGCTGGGTATTACTGTTAGACGGAGAATATTGTGCATCCGTAATTATTTGACGTATTTGTTCCTCTGTCAGAGGAGTTGGTAAAAATGCACGAGGAGAAAAACGACTGCGAACTGCTTCATCGAATGCCAATATTGTTGTATTCATTTCATTCCTCTTTCATTATTGTTAGTTCTAATAATTATTATCCGACTACACAGTACCAATTCTCTATGACATAAATAGTTTATGTCATTTACGACGAATATGGATTCTGTTGGAATTTTAGTTGAATTCAAAGTAAGACAAATAACACATCACTATTGATATAATTAAGTAACAAATGATAATAAACCAGATATTCGTATTAGATAGAAGTGTAGCGACGATGAAAGGCATTAAGGGGAGATACATATTCGTCCCCAGTGGTGCCAATAAATTGAATGGTGATAACAATGATATTGCGGTGGTAAGATAATATCGCCAATAAAAATATTTTGAGTGCACAGTTCCATCTCCAAAAATGAAGGATTTGGCGGCACGCTCATAAGATCATGAGGATATCGAGAGCACCGCAACAACCAAAAAACAATGGCTGCGCGGCTTATTTTTCTGAGGTAGGAGAAAAGCTCATATGTGAATTTACCTTATAAATTAATTTATATCTCAATAACTTTAACGCTAATAAACAACTTTAAATCATCATAACATACAAGTCAAATTAGTATCTTCTTTATTTTAGTTAATTGTAAAGCTGAAAGTGCATAACTTAGTTTATAACGACTTTTCATAAAAAATCACTCATTAAAAAACGGATAACAAAAGCAATTACACCATGATATTTCATCTATCAATCGAAGAAATAGCATGCAACATAAAAATTTCCATTAAAGAAAAAACAATAGAAACCATTAGCTATGGTATTATTTTTATTTATTACCTGCATTAAATATGGTGATTACATATATATCTGAGGAAAATAATAACATTCCTTATAGATTGCTATTATAAAAAACAATTTAATATTATACTGAAAAATAATATCATATATATTTAGGAGTTAAGCCATGAAAAAACTTTACTTTATCCTTACCATCTTAGGCACCCTCGTTCCTTGGTATTACTTCACATGTTTTTTGGCTGAAAATGGATTAGATGCAATCTTATTTTTCAACCAATTAAATTCAAACGACATCACACGCTTCTTTGTAGCGGACGTTGTTGTTTCTGCTATCGTTTTAATTCTATTTGTTATTCATGAAAGCAAACGTTTGAAAATGCCAAATGGTATTTATTCATTATTAGGCTTGTGCATTGGGGTATCATTTGCATTACCATTATTCCTTTATATGAGGGAAAAGCATATAGAAAATAGCACTAAGCCTGTAAGCCTTGATACGAAGTAACACTAATTGTAAGCGGCATTTATAGCTTACCGCTTACATTACATTCAATACCAGCTCTATAAAGAAGTCAATCCATCACTATATTATGGAATTCAAATATCGTAACCATTTATTATTTCTATTTTTTCAGCATCATTTTTATACTTATCCTTCAGTTTATTCTGCAAATCTTTTGCTTTAGTACAATATTCATCAAGGCCATTGATTATTTCATTCATGCGTTCATCCGTTAAACCACTATCCATTTCACCTGCAAAATGCAGACAATTTTCAGCATTATCTATATATTCTTGTAAATCTTTTGGGGTATCACTTTCTGAAGCCAATGAATTGCCACAAAATAAGAAAAGCATAATACACGACACTGCTAGTTTTTTCATATTATTTGCCATAATTAACCCACTCAATTAATATCGACTTTCTTAGTCCAATCCTTTGTTTGGTTTTAAACTATAAAGTGTTTATCCAATTTATGCCTGTGTCAATCTCCTACAAAGTACAAAATCTTTCATGAACACGCCAGAATAAAGATAATTCGCTGTATAATCAGATTCAGAAAAATTTTAATCGACAACATTTTTTGGTTGTAATCATCCGTAACAATCACATACCGAGAACTTCCCCAACAATTTTTTGCGCTTAACTCGCCATAAAATTTACTTTCATTTTAATTAATAGATGTAATTTATATATCAGATGAAATATATAATTTATCGTTGCATTTTTTCTAACAAACAAAAAAGACATAAAATAAAAAATAACGTTCCTAAACAAAACTTTTTGTGATCGGATTCATAAAACACAAATGATCATAATCATTCCCCAAATGGTATTTATTTTATTATTTTTATCTCATAAGGTTACGAAAAAAACACCATTTATGGATAATCATTTTTTGGTTTCATATACTAATAAAAAACATCATCTAAGAACTTTATTTTTCAACGGCAATGATTTTAATTTTTTATTCTGCCATTGCCGAATGCCATTTTTTATTTCATTTTATTTTATTTGGTCTTTACTCTTACGTTATCTATTATTGCCCCATTTTATTCAATACGAATCAGCCGATATATTCGGACAACCGAGCCCCTGAAAATTATCGCAGAACAGCTTATTTCTTTCCTAATAAACAAATTTGTCAGGGACAATGTGAATTAGATTTAAATTTTGTGCCCGTATGTTATGGCC
>NZ_VCDN01000004.1:0-26030 GCF_033949405.1 Xenorhabdus santafensis
GTTTGGTACTAATTGTCAACTCTTTTCGTTTTTCTTTCTCGCCCCATACCGTCTCGAACCGACCCGCATTACTCGCGGTGTAGCGGACAGTATGACGGATATTTCGGTGGCCTAAATAGTCCTGAATTAAGCGCGTATCGACTCCATTGTCAGCTAATGCATAACCACAAGCATGCCTCAACATGTGCGGATTCGCGCATATCGACAATTTTGCTTTTAAACTAGTCTGTCTGATGATTTTATAGACTTGCTGACGTGACATCCGCTTACCCGATCGGGACAGAAATAACCAGTCAGAACCTTCACTGTCCGATTGTTTCTCCTCCGATGGCTTCGTTTTTTTCGATATATATTTCGAACGTTCTGCCAACCAGTCATTTATTAATTGAATTTCACGGGAAACCATAGGATGAATGGTGGAAAAACCATTTTTCAGCCGCTGTACCCGTAAACTTTTTCCATCCAAATCAACATCTGAAATGCGTAAGTTCAATAATTCAGAAACACGAAATCCATGAATAAATCCCATAAACATCATGCAAATATTGCGTGCAGCATGTGCATGTTTATTTAACTCAACCAGTAACATTTCGATTTCAGTTTTAGTCAAATATTTACGTTTCAACATGGTTATTATCTCCAAATGGTTAACTGAAATACCCTATGGATTTCGAGCTGCATTAAGGTGTAAGTAAACGCATCCGCAGGAGTATTGAGAACTATGTAACTGGGCGCGTAAGCGTAGCCAACTAAAGATGCAACTTGAAGAACAACGGGCAAAGATGTCATTAAGGACACTTGAATTAGTGTTGCTGATTATTTTCAGACTGCAATATTGACCACTACGTTTAGTTGTCATTTTGCGAAGAAAACCATTTAAAAAAGGGATAATTAATGATGATTTTTCTCAACGATTACGCTGACTGTATCGAGTCAGTCAATAATTTATAAAAATTTTTTTGTAAATTATATTTTTCCTGTTTTATCCAGAAAGAATATTGAGATATGAAATGAGATTTGAGACAGAGCTTGACAGAAGCATGTTTAAATGAACGACATGATTCTGTCATATACCCATAAAATGCAGATAGGAGATTATTAGGACAGATAACTAAATGGAACCGCAACCCCCATTTAATAATGCCTGTTCATTGCATCGCCGACCATTGGCCAATTGACATACAGGAAGTTGATTGCCATCCAGTTGCTTAGTCAGCGTCGGAATTCCCCCGATATCAGAACAAGTTTCGCTCGCATTTTTACTCAAATTAATTCCTAAATCTGAATATTGGTAATGTTTATATTTATTTGCAGGAGAAACTGCCTGATGCCCGCTACAACCAGCCAGCATCCACCCCACCAGCAATAAATGACTTAAAACCAGACCTCGCTTTAGAAACATATTTTCTCCCGTTTAAAAACGAACTTAACTTATATATCATCTATAAGTCAGTGACCTGTGCTTTTAGAAAATAAATTTATTACCAAAACCCCTACGATAATCAAAATAATACCGATGATTGCAGGAAGATCCAGTTTTTGCTGATATAAAAATATTCCCGCTACAGAAACTAAAACAATGCCAAGGCAAGACCAAATAGCGTAAGCGATGCCCAACGGCATAACTTTCACAACCTGTGATAATGCCCAAAAAGATAGACAATATCCCAATACTACGACAATGGAAGGCATTACGCGGGTAAAACCATCAGCCATTTTTAACATCGTTGTCGCTACTACTTCGGACAAAATAGCGACAAGCAAGTAACCCCAAACATTCATGCTGCTCACACCCAATAAAAAGAGGTGAGTATACCCTGTATCCTTCAGTTATAAAATACACTCATCTCATTCATATCATTGGCTTTATTTTATACGCAATTAACTTCAAATTACCGGGAGCTGCTGATATTATCCCCGTGCTGTGGGGATAACATCAGTGCATCTTGAAGTACGACGAATATATATAAAATCATTTTTACAGGATATATGATGTTTAATTAAATCAATCAGATTGGGTTACAAAAACCAATAATTAATCCTTTATTTAACCAGAAGGAAAAATAAATAAAATCCTTTATTTATTTTATTAAACACAATAATCCATCGAAAAAAATATTAAATAATCCAGACGTTAACAGATGGGTAAATAATAGCAAAAATCATAAAACATTATTTAAATGCAGCATCAATGCTGACGAGTCAATATTGGATGGTACAGGCCGATATTGAAAGATATAAGCTAAAGACGCCTTTTCTCACTTTTATGTTCTTGCCTTGGCATTACCTGCTGTTCTCAGTATCACCTGTTAGCATCCAAAACTGCGATCCGCTACTTGGTACAGATACGTTTCAAACGAAAATAAAAATCCGTATAATCCACTTCCAGCAAAGAATCCATATGGAAAATCTAGAGTCGATATAATCGACAATGTGAGAAGTCGCAATGAATCAAAAAGATACGAGAAAAGAGACACTTGAATTCAACAAACTCCAGAAACGCCTGCGGAGAAACGTTGGTAATGCCATTATTGATTACAATATGATCGAAGAAAATGATGTTGTAATGGCATGTATCAGTGGTGGCAAAGATTCATTTGCGATGCTGGATATCCTGTTGAATCTGCAAAAAGCTGCACCAATCAAATTTGAAGTCATTGCAGTAAATCTGGATCAGAAACAACCCGGCTTTCCTGAACATATTTTACCCCAATATTTTGAAAGTCTGGATATTCCATACTATATCGTTGATAAAGATACCTATTCTGTCGTAAAAGAAAAAATTCCTGAAGGGAAAACAACCTGCGGTCTATGTTCAAGATTGCGGCGCGGCACGCTCTATTCTTTTGCAGAAAAAATCGGAGCAACAAAAATTGCACTGGGTCATCACCTTGATGATATCGTTGAAACGCTGTTCCTGAATATGTTCTATGGCGCGCGCATGAAAGCAATGCCACCGAAATTACGTTCTGACGATGGCCGCAATGTTGTTATCAGGCCACTGACGTATTGCCGCGAAACCGACCTTATCAGTTATGCGGAACACAAGGCATTTCCAATCATCCCTTGCAATCTCTGTGGCTCCCAAGAAAACCTGCAACGGCAGGCCATCAAGGCAATGCTGGTTGAATGGGATAAGAAAACACCCGGCCGGGTTGAGAGTATTTTTAAATCTCTTCAAAATGTCAGCCCCAGCCAGTTAGCGGATAAGACCCTGTTTGACTTTGCCAATTTGCCGTTGGATCGTGATGGCGAAAGAGAAGAGTATGCTTTTAGCGAGGCTTTGGTTTCGTCAACAAATATTAATGAGTCTATGTTTATTGATGTAACCAATATTTAACCATCAAGGGCGTGTTTTTATTCGTTCTGATGGTATTAAAAAAATAGCCGATGCTTAAACGGCATCGGCACAATAATGGTCAATTATTCTGTCTACCCTGAGCCTTCCAGCTTGCTGCTTTATTGGCTGCAATTCAGGCTCAATTGGGTAGCAAACTCAAATATGAGAAAAACTACAATTATGGAGCACAACGTTCATTGTTCAACGTTGCATTCACCTGCGAGAGTTATAGTGCCTGAGTTTTGGAAACCGATTATTGATATATCTCAAATCCAAAGCCACTATTCATTTTTTTAGAGCGTTTCTACTTTTCAAGACTTACCTCTTTGTTTTTGAAGCACCTTCTCTTTGACTAGCCGAACAACCCCGCTTCTATCGATAGTGATATTTATTGCCGCCGTTCTAATCTCACGTGACAACGTCACGATGTGACGTTTAATTACAGCCACTTACTTCGCTTCAACCACCACGCAAAAATTACGATTAATATGGATAACAAAAGACAGAATACGCCGAACCCAAGCCGGTATTCATTGCCCGGTATCCCGCCCAAGTTGACACCAAACAACCCAGTCAGAAAAGTGGAAGGTAAAAATATCATCGCCAGCAGCGACATCATGTAAGTGCGACGATTCATGGCATCAGCCATCATGGAAGTAATTTCATCTGCAAGCACTGCCGTGCGGGCAATACAGCCATCCAAATCATCCAATCCCCGCCCCAGACGATCCGCAATTTCCTGCATGACTTGGCGTTCTTCATCCCCCATCCAAGGCAACCTTTCACTGGCCAAGCGGATAAAAACATCACGTTGCGGTGCCATATACCGGCGCAACACGATGAGTTGTTTGCGCAACAATACCAATTCCCCACGCCCGGGAACTTTCTGCTCCAAAATATCATCTTCAAAATTGATCAGGCTATCATGCAATTCTTCAATAAAATCACTGACCTCATCCGTAATCGCTTCCGCAATTTCCACTAACCAATGCCCTGTACTTCTTGCTCCTGCCCCGTTGTGTAAATCATCAATAACTTGATCGATGGAATGAATTTTTCTGTGTCGGCTGGAAATAATGATTCTTTCATTAATATAGATGCGGAACGATACTAAATGGTCAGGGCGGGCATTATCATTGCGATTTACCGACCTCAACGTAATCAAAGTACCTTCACCAGTGCGCAGAACTTTCGGGCGAATACTTTCACCCAATAGCCCTTCTTTTACCGGTGATGGCAATAGCGCCGTATTCATAATCCAGTCATGGCTGTCTTGGTTTTTATAATCAAGATGCAGCCAAAAGGGTTGCTTCGCTGTTGCCGTTGAATTTTCACTCAGTGCGCTACTGCCCCCTTGCCCATTCAACTGGCAAGCATAAATTGCATTTGCATCTTTAAATACTGAGCCATAGATCGTTTCCACATCTGCTCCTTCTCGTACCTTGTTTTCTGTACGTAGTTTAGTGCTTCTTAATGATGTACATGGTATGACTATAGGCGACATCTTCAGGGTTGGTGATCGGGTATCCCTTCAGCCAGGGTTTGATCAAGCGCCCATTGGTATATTGATATATCGGAACAATCGGTGCCTGCTCCGCAATTATTTTTTCCGCCTGATTGTAATCCCGGTTCCTTGCTGCATCGTCTGTTTCATGGCTGGCGGCTTCAAGCAAGGCTTCGTATTCAGCGTTATGGAATTTTGCAAGATTGCCACTGTGCTTGGACGTCAAAAGAGACAGAAAACTCGATGGCTCATTATAGTCCCCAGTCCAAGAAGCCCTTACTACGTCAAAATTACCGGAATTGCGGTTATCAACGTAAGTTTTCCATTCTTGATTAACCAGTTTTACCTCCACCCCCAACTTTTTCTTCCACTCTGAACTAATTGCAATCGCGATTCGTTGGTTATTTTCCAAGTTGTTATAAAGCAAAGATATTTTCAATGGTTTGCCCGGGGCATATCCAGCCGCCTTCAATAACGCCCTTGCCTGGTTATCCAACTCTTTTTGTGTCTGTGTCTCTTGCCAGCTTTTCTCTGGCTGGAAGCCCGCTGTCACCTCAGGTGTGAAATGCCACGCCGGTTTTTCACCCGTTCCAACGACTTTTTCTGCAATCAATTTTTTATCTATTGTCATTGCAAGCGCTTGCCTGACCCGAAGATCATTTGTCGGTGCCCGCTGGGTATTGAAAGCATAGTAGTAAGTTCCCAATTGATCCGGTGTGAAAACTTGCCCCGGCAGTTCACGCAACAATTTCTGGTACATGTTTTTAGGGAAAGATTCTGTTATATCCAGATCCTCTGCCAGATAACGTTTGGTGGCATGGGATTCTTGATTGATAGGCAAAAAAGTCACTTTTTTCAGGACGGTGTTTTTATTGTCCCAATAGTATGAATTGGGTGTCAGGACAATTTTTTCATTGACGACTCGTTCAGCGAGCTTAAATGCGCCATTTCCGATGAGATTTTCCACTCGAGTCCAGTCGTTGCCATGTTTTTCGATATTCTGCTTATTCACTGGATACAGACTGAAATTGGTTGTCATGCTGGGGAAATAAGGCACGGGACGATTCAGGGTGACTTTTAATGTGTAGGGATCGATAGCCTCTACCCCCAATTTTTCCGGCGGTAATTTTCCATCAATAATTTCTTGTGCATTCTGAATGCCCGATAACGCCGCGAACCAAGAAAATGAAGAGGCATTCGCAGGATTGACCAACCTTTGCCAGCTATATACAAAATCAGTTGCCGTAACAGGGCTCCCATTCGACCAACGGGCATTCTGGCGCAAGGTAAATACCCACGTTTTGTTATCATTGGTTTTCCATTCAGTAGCAACGCCCGGAATAACCTTCCCATCAGCCCCTTGGTTAACTAACCCTTCAAACAAGTCTCGTAGCACTTGGGCCTCATTTAAACCAAATGATTTGATGGGATCGAGTGATGCGGGTTCATCTTTCAGTTGGCGCACCAATTCTTGGTGGGGATCGAGTTGAGTTCCGGCAGGAACATGGGCTGCAAAAGTGGAAATAGAAAAGGACAACCCTGTCATTAACAACACAGAAGGAAGCAACTTAAAATTGTGCATTATTTTTTTGCCTTATGAGCCTAATAATTAGACTAAAATAGACCATAAGGTATTGTTAATTAAAGATAGATAGCGTATTTCATGAATATTGCATCTATTTTTGTGGGCAAGATCGCACTATTCCTTTACACTGACGGCGCAGTTTACTTTTAGAGGGATAAAACCATGACACAAACCGTCAAGTTTCAAGGTAGCGATATCACCATCAACGGAGATTTTCCACAAGCAGGTCAGGCAGCAAAAGAGTTTACTCTGGTTGCAAAAGATCTTGCTGATGTAGCATTGAGCCAATACGCAGGAAAGCGTAAAGTGCTTAATATCTTCCCAAGCATTGATACCGGTGTTTGTGCCACATCTGTCCGTAAATTCAATCAACACGCCAGCGAGCTGAACAACACAGTCGTACTGTGTATTTCTGCGGATTTGCCTTTTGCTCAGTCTCGTTTCTGCGGCTCTGAAGGTCTGTCTAATGTTGTGACTCTTTCTACGCTGCGCGGCAATGAATTCCAGGAAAATTATGGTGTTGCTATCAGTGAAGGCCCATTGGCTGGATTGACTGCACGTGCTGTTGTTGTTCTGGATGAAAATGACCAAGTTATTTACAGTCAGCTGGTTGATGAGATAACCAACGAACCTGACTATGACAGCGCATTAGCAGTGTTGAAGTAATTATTTTATTATTAATGACGGTATTGCTTTAGTTTTAAACACAGCAAATCGATTGTTTTATAATAAATTTTTTATTTTCAGGGCGGCGAAAGTTCATATATGATGAATTTTTCGCCGCCCTTATTTTATATATTTATCCACGCCATTCCTTGTAATTAAAACTCTTCCCATCCCGATCCCGGCACCGCCATTTTATTTCATTTTGAAAAATATTGTTAAATCAAAAAGCTCCATTCTTTGTTGGATATATTATAAGCACGTTAATATAAATCTAGATCACTATTTCGAAAAGTAAAAATAAACACAATTATAATTCTGTTGCATTATAGTTATTGTTGTGAAATATTATGGATGAATTAATAACTATAGTAATCACATTGAGTTAAAAGTGATTCTTAGTAGCCATAAGAAATTTTGATTTATTCTCTGGCCCTTCAATGGAAAGGTTCATGCGGTAGCTTTGAGTACAAAAAAGGAGTTTCCAGTGGAAAAAAAAAGATTCATTATCGCTCACTCCTCGCTAGGTGATGACTCTTTACTGTTTAAATCCTTAAAAGGAGAGGAAAAGCTCTCGACTATCTATAGTTTTGAAGTGGAGCTATTTAGTAAAGAAAAAGATCTTGATATCAAAGGATTGCGTAATAAGCCAATATCATTCGAGATAATAAACCCGGCAAATGCTTCAGCAGCCCCACGCTATCTGAGTGGACTTATTCGAGAAGTGACTATTTGCGATTATTATGATCACTATCACTATTTGTATAAAGTTATTGTTCAACCAGCATTGTTCATTCTGACTCTCAATAAAGACTTTAAAATCTGGCAAAAGAAAACAGTTCCCGAAATTATTAAAGATGTTTTAGATAAACATAAAGTAAAGTTTAAGAATAAACTCACTGCAAAATATCAACCACTGGAATACTGTACCCAATACAAAGAAACGGATTTCGACTTTCTGAGTCGCCTCATGGAGCGTGAAGGTATTTATTATTATTTCCAGCATAGTAAGAGTGATCATAATCTCATATTGGCGGATTCACCTCAGTCTCACTCTTCTCTGCCTGAATATGCCTCATTTGAATATTATCCAAATCCCTATGCGACACCAGTAACAAACAAATTTTTCTTATATGACTGGACAGTAAGTTATTCAATCACACCACAACTCTATACCATGAGTGACTATAATTTCCTTAAGCCCAATGCCCAATTAAAGGAAACCCAACAGAACCCAGATTCCACAGTACCCAAAACAGAATTGTTTGAATGGCCGGGAAATTACACCGAAAATTCCCGAGGTCAGTTTTATGTTCGGGTATTACAACAATCTTGCACTGCTCAAAATCAGTTTATAAAAGCAAAGTGCAGAAGTCCGGGAATTGCTCCAGGTTGTACATTTAAGTTATCTAAAGCATTAAGGGATAGCGATAATGGCGAATATCTGATTGTTGGTGCTCAATATGAATTTTACGAAATGAATTATATTGCAGAAAAAAATATCCTCTCTGAAGAAGATAAAAAACATAGATTCATGACTAAGTTCATTGCTGTTCCATCCAAAGTGAACTGGCGGGCTCCACGTATTACTCCTTGGCCCATTGCGGGTACAGAACGGGCTATCATTGTGGGAGCCAGTGGAAAAACCATTTGGACTGAAGAACACGGACAGGTCAAAATCAAATTTTTCTGGGATAGAAGCGACACAAAAGATGAAAACTGTTCCTGCTGGGTGCCGGTTTCCAGCAACTGGGCCGGTACTAAGTTCGGCTCAATACAAGTTCCCCGGATTGGCGAAGAAGTTATTGTCAGCTTTGCTCATAACAACCCTGATGAACCCATTGTTGTCGGGCGCAGTTTTAATAAAAATAATATGCCGCCCTGGGGCTTGCCGGGAGAAGCGACCAAAATGGGGATAATGTCGCGCAGTCTGGATGGGGGGAAAGATAATGCCAGTTACCTGTTTATTGATGATGCCAAAGGAAAAGAATCCGTTGAGATACACGCTGAGAAAGATATGAAAGTCTCAGTCGAAAATAATCAAACAATCAACATTGACGGTGCGCGGGAAACAACGGTAAAAAAATCGGAAACAGCGACCTATAAGGATAAACAGAAAACAACTGTTACCAACGGTAAAGAAGTCGAAGTAACAAGTGGCGGCGTTAAATATACTATTTCAGGTGGATATAAAGCTAATATCACCGGTGATAAAAGTGAATCGGTAACAGGTGGCATTGATATTAAATCTAACAAACTCAGCCTGACAACCAATACAAATGTGGAAATTAAAGCAGCAGTACAATTTAACGTAAACGCGGCACTTATTCATTTAAATTAAAGTTACACACTATTCTTATTGCCCCGTAAAAACATGTTTAATCAGTAAGTTAAATACCGCAATTGTTTATTCGCAAAGTGTTTTTTACGGCAAAATATAACCTGTCATCATAGCGGTTACAGCAATTGTTATTTCATTGACCAATTGAAACTGACTAAGAATTAAAATTTATCTGGCGTGGATAAATTAAGCCAAAACATCCTATTTCCTCTTAAAGTTATTTTACTGTGGCCTTCCAATGAAAATAATTAAACCATTGCGCTTGAGCGTACTTAATCGCCCTTATCGCTGGCAGCAGAATAATTATCTGGGAGTATCGATTACGGCTCTGATTGATATGGGCAAAAAACCTCGCTTGCGGCCAGAGCCGGAAGTCTGGCAGCTCGCCGAAAGTGAGCTGCAAACATGCAATGGCATTATTGATCTTGCCATGCCTAAATCCTATGCTGAATTTCTTGCCACAGGTTACGCTTATACCCATCACCAAACAGATAAAACAACGTGCGCTGCCCGTATTCAAATAGAAGAATTGGATAAGACATTATTGGTTTTCGGTGACAGGCATTGGGTTGAAGATGCACCATCCGAACCGCAAGAATTTGAACAGATGCGGCTGGACTGGAGCCGGGCTTTCGGAGGAAAAACTTATGAGGAAAATCCGTTAGGTATCGGTTTCACTCCAGATATTTTGGAAAATGGCCTGGAATTTCATCGATTACCGAATATTGAAACTCCGCACAAACTATTACTGTCCCCGCAGGATACCCCTAATCCGGCCAGTTTTTGCCCATTGGATTTTATCTGCCCACGTCGCTTTACCCGCATAGGCAAAAAATATGATAAGGAATGGCTGGAAAATGAATTCCCCGGCTTTGCCCGTGATATAGACTGGCGGTTATTCAATGCAGCACCCCGCGATCAATGGTGGGAAGAGCACGATGCATTGCCGGAGAAAGCGGCGTGGCGCATTTGGAATATGCATCCCGACATTCCCGTGCAGGAAGGTGTGTTGCCCTCATGGCGGACACGTTGCTTTATCAAGCGGCTGCGTGCAGATGAGGAAATCGTCGAAGAAATCATCATGCGCAATACAACCGTGTGGTTCTTCCCTCATTTAGAAAAAATGTTCCTGCTCTGGCATGGTTGTGCGCGTATTAATGAGGATGATGCCGCAGACGTTTTGCAGATGCTCACAGCGATGGAATTAAGTGATTCGCCCCGCCCTGAATCTCACTATCTCCAGATATTGGGGCAACGCGCAGATAAAGAAAAAGGAGCCCTGTACGCTTTTCGTGAAAAAGATTTGATCCCAGAAGAGATTATTGGGCCTTGGGTGGATACAGAACAACCGGAGAATAGCAGCAACCCACTGGCGGAAAATTTACAAAATCGCGAAAAGCGCCTGCGTGAACAGTTACGGGAACGCATGGAGAAATATGGCAAAGATATAAATACAGCCATTCCGTCTGCAACAGAGCCACCCGCCCCCAAACCGGATGAGTTACCTGAGTTTGTCAGTAAACTGGAGCAGGAATCAGCCCGGAAACACGCAAATGCTGAGCATCAAGGGGAAAAAATACGCATCAGGGCTAAAGAACAAGGCATTAATGTCGAAACTTCCTCTTCAGAACAGCAAACGGGCGGGCCACAAAATTTCTATCAAATACGGAATATCTTACGCCAACAGCAAATGGAGATTGGCGATAAGGTACTGACGCAAATGGAACAGTCATTGTACAAAATGTATCTGGCTTCCGTGCAATCACAAAAACCAGCGTTGCGTTTAACTGGTGATTTATCCCAAATAATCCGCAAACACGTCCAGAAAAACATGCATAAAGGTGCCAATTTCAGCGGAATGGATTTTACTGGTGCGGATTTGTCGGGCATGGATTTGCGGGGCGCCGATTTTTCCAATGCCTTGCTGGAAAGTGCCTGTTTGAATGGCTGCCAATTGGATAATGTAGATTTCAGTGGGGCAATGCTTGCCAGATCAGAAATATGCAACGCCACTCTGTACGGGGCCAAACTGGATAATGCCAGCTTGGTGCAGGCACAATGCATACAGAGCGATTTTTCTGCCGCCAGTTTTAAAGAAACGCAATTGCAGGAAACATTGTTTGACCATTGTCGTTTCACCAATGCGATTTTTAGCGACCTATTTCTGCAAAAGACATTTATCGCACACTGCCGCTTCCAGCATTCACAATGGCAAGGCTGTACTTTTCTGGAAATGATTTTACCCTCACTTAAATTCAATTATGCAAATCTAAAGAAAGTTTCCTTTCTCCAATGTCAGTTAGAAAACGCTATTTTTGATCACGCAACACTTGATGGCTGCTCATGGGCATCCACCAATGCTGAGGAAATCCGGTTCCGATCAGCCAAATTACAAACTTGTGCATTCACCATGGAAAGTAATCTCAATCAGGCTGATTTTAGTTATGCCACCTTAACTGAATGCAATCTGCGCCAAATGCCTCTGATGAATTCGACTTTCCATGCAGCAACGCTGAATAACAGCGATTTGAGTGAAGCAAATTGCCAGTTCGCGGATATGCAGTATATGAATACGGCCAACAGTGTCTTTACCAGAACTGACTTCCGGGAGGCTCTGCTGAATAATGCCAACTTAATTGGTGCCTTCATGCAGAAATGCAGCTTCAATGGCACTGATTTACGGGAAGCCAATCTGTTCCGCACGGATATGTCCCAATCAATTATTGATGACTCCACTTTGATTGACAGAGCCTATACGCAACGTACCAAAACTTTGCCTAAACGTAATCAGGAAGTGATATGAGTGCACTGACGGCCGATGAAATCGTCATTAAAATCAAACAAGGTAATGTCATTGAAAACGTTAACTTGCAGGGAATATCATTGGCTGGAGAAAATTTATCAGGTGGAAGATTCAACGCTGTAAATTTCTCAGGTGCTGATCTTTCTCATTCCATTCTCAATGGTTCTGTTTTTACTGAGTGCCTGTTTGAAGAAGCTCATTTTAATTCAACCCAGTGTAATCAAACTTTATTTGAACAGTGCAATATGGTTCGCGCCGTGTTTAATAAAGGAGTACTGGATGACACTATTTTCACTCAATCTGTATTGAAAAAAATACAGTTTAAAATAACTATCCAAAATAGTACTACATTCTCATCCTGTGATTTGCGCTATGCTGATTTCTGTGAGAACCAGTTTGATAGAGCGACATTTATTGATTCATTGCTCGATCATGCAACGTTGCATAATAGCCATTTTTTTCTCGTCACCTTTTTTCGGCAGGATTTACGGAAAACTAAATTTTATATTTGTGAATTTATCAAGACAGTTTTCTTTGAATGTGATCAACGCGGTCAGAATTATCAAAAACAACAATTTCAGGGAAGTTTATTTATCGATAGTCAACTCGAAGCGGTTAATTTCGATCATGCAAAATTGAAAAATTGTAACTTCAAGGGTTCCGGGTTGAAAAATGCCCGGCTATCAAATGTTGATGCAACCCAGGCGTTATTTCCCTATGCCGACTTAACACAAGCACATTGTTGTAACAGTTTATTCAATGAAACCATTTTTATTGGTGCTTGTCTTGAATCGACTGATTTTCGGCAAAGTCAGCTATGTCAGGCCATCATGCATAAAGCGCATGCAGTAAATGCACTGTTTGCTGGTTGTGACATGACCTACGCTGATCTCTCTTATGCCAATGTCAACCGAGGTGATTTTAGCACGGCTCATTTCATGAGAACGCTTTTTCATCGTACTCAACAAGTTGGGGCTTCATTCACTGACCGTCAGGGCATATTGGAAAACGATCCCGAGTTATTTGCTGCTGAAGAGTGGAGTACACAACACCAACGTAAGATTTAATCCGGGGAAATCGCTATGACGAAATCTTCTTATACTCTTTCTTCATATCCTCTTGATATAGAACCTTCACAACAAATTGCAGGCCAAATCGTAAATACACTTCAGGATGGCAGTTTAGTTGTTGAGTTCGAAAATCGTGGTTGGCATTGCCGGCGCGCTGTAAGCTGCCTGCTGACACCAGAAATGGGAGATACGGTATTACTTACAAAGATTAATGATCAACTTTGGATATTGGCAATATTGGAGCGGGCTGAACCGCAAAGCAGCGCGGAGATCTGTATACCCGGCGATTTATCCATTTCCGCTCAGGGAAATCTGAACCTGAACAGCGACGGGCTAAATATCACGGCTGACAACGGGAACTGCCATATCAATGAAATGCAATATAGCGGAGAATCCTTGTCCGTCTGGCTTTCTGTTTCCCGCTTGGTAGGCAACCAACTTGAATCTGTCTGGCAAAATATCACCCAATTGAGCAATCGCCTGTTCCGCCATACAACACAGACCGAACAAGTCCACGCCGGCCAATTAGATATGCAAGCTGAAAGTTATGCACGGTTGCACGCCCAAAATACTGTCGTTACCGCCAAAGCCATCGCCAAAATAGATGCAGAACAGATCCACATTGGTTAAAAGAGGGAAAAGCGATGTTTGCCAACACACAAGGTGGCGGTCAAGATACGGCAGTACCTGATGTTTGTCTGACGCCATCCTCTGGTTCACCAGTTCCAGTAACCTACACTGATTTAGCGAGTGGGTGCCAGGCGAATAGTGCCAGTACTTCAAATATTCTTTTTGTAGGCTGTGCCGCCCATAATACAACGACAATTATTCCTATGACGAGTGGGGATAATCCGGGGGTTAACTTAGGTGTAGCCTCTGGTACGGTAATGGGGCAATCCCGCCATACATGTGGTGCCAATAGCGTTCTTATCAAAGGGTCACCTGCCACTCGCGTGACAAGCCCGACCATGCAGAATTCTACCAATGCCACAGGTTCCCGTCTCAGCCCCAGTCAAACGAAAGTCGATATTTCAGGAGCCTGATCTTATTTTGTAATATTCGTTAATGGGTCATCACTCATTCTTATTGCAGAAAAAAGGAAGATAAGGGAAATCATGGTTAATACAGGAACCCTCTCCCATGAAAACCCATTTTTTAATAATTAATAAAAAGATAATTAAATGGTTAAGCGGAATATTACTGTTCTTTATCTTAATAACGCTGACAGGATGTTCTTCATCGCCCAAACAAGAAAAATTGCCGCTCTATAAATTTATTTTTACTGCCTTAGATAATGTGAATGATTCAGCGCCGTTGAAAATAAGCATTGTTCTATTGAAATCCAATATAGAGTTTATGTCGGCTGATTTCTTTTCATTACAGGCCAACGTACAAACTGTGCTGGGAGATAAGCTGATTAATGCCGAACAATTTTTTTTACTTCCTTCCCAGCACCAATATTCTTGGTCGGAGAAAAAGATACCAGAAGCCAGTTATATCGGAATTTTCGCTGAATATAAGCAATTGAACGGAAAAAAATGGCGCATCGTATTTCCTGTTCCCGTTCCTGAACAACCCTCTTTTTATGAATTTTGGTCTTCTCCACCCGATGAATTAATTATATGCATTCAGGTCACGGATAAAGGCTTAAATTCCACTACAGCCAATAAATGCGATACAGGCTATGCCGTAGATGAAGGAACAACATGAATAAAGCAGAAAAAGTTATCTGGACAGAAGGCATGTTTTTACGTCCCCATCACTTTCAGCAATCAGAAAATTATCTGGAATCTTATGTTCGTGACTGGGGAATAGCTCAGGCTCCCTATTATTGGGGGTTTTTAACCCTGGAATTGAATCAACCTCTCCTTGAACAAGGCAAGGTCATGATTTCATCTGCCAGCGGTATTTTCCCTGACGGCACACCATTTCGCTTTACGGAAGCAAACGCGCCGGTGCCATTGCAAATTGCCGAGAATCAAATTGGTGAAAAAGTTGTATTGGCATTGCCGAGCTTCCGGGGCGGAAAAGAAGAGATCATTTTCAGTGAAAGAAAAGATTCCATGGCGCGCTTTGTCTGTACTGAAGCAGAAGTCAACGATTTCAACGCCATGGCCGTCGGCAGTGCCACCGTACAATTTGGCAAATTGCGCCTGCGGTTGATGCTGGAATCGGATTTGACGCCCGAATGGACATCACTCTGCGTCGTACATGTCATCAATAAAACCCGTGACAGTAAATTACTTCTCGATTCGCAATTCATTCCTCCCCTGCTCAACGGCCATGCCCACCCGCAAGTTGCCGGTTTCATTACTGATTTACAGGGCTTGCTGGAACAACGCCGCCAACTGGTAAGCCAGCGCTTGCTGCAACTGGGACAAAGGAATGATTCAACGGTGATGGATTTTCTTCTGCTGTCACTGATCAATCGCTATAGCGGTCAGGTAAGCCATGCGAGGAATATCGCCTTGCTGCACCCGGAACGCTTGTTCGGCGAATGGCTGCAATTTGCCACCGAACTGACCAGTTTTTCCTCAATGCGGATACCGGAAGAAAAACTGCCCATTTATGACCATAACAATCTGGCGACCTGTTTTAACCATCTCATGCTTTTGCTGCGTCAGGGATTGTCAATCGTTCTGGAAGAACATGCGATTTTACTGCCTTTGACGGAGTATTCTCATGGGTTGAATGTCGCAACATTACCAGATGCCAATATGTTGCATACATTCAGTTTTGTATTGGCAGTCTATGCTGATGTGCCTAAAGAAACATTAATGAACCGTTTTCCAACCCAGATGAAAATTGCCCCTGTTGACCGAATACGTGAACTCGTTCAGTTACAGCTTCCCGGCATTCCACTATGCCCCATCCCATCGGTTCCCAGACAAATTCCCTGGCACTCAGGCTACTTATATTTTGAATTAGAAAAAGATGGCGAGATATGGAATCAAATGGAGAAATCCGGTGGCTTTGCACTACATTTGGCGGGTGATTTTCCCGGCCTAAGCATGGAATTTTGGGCACTCCGCAATCAGTCCAAATAAGGGTAAGGGTTAGTATGACGCAGAAAACATATTCGGATAACCATGCTGTATTTTCTGGCAACAATCGTGAAAACCCGCTGGTTCTTGCTGCAAATCCACTGTTAAACAGCATTCCGCAAATTCGTTATTCAACCATTCATCCAGATCCGGCGGGATTACGGCAAAAATTAATCGATGAAATCCGCCATTTTGAAGTGAAATGCCAACAAGCCAAACTGCCGTATGAAGTGATTATAGGTGCACGCTACTGTTTGTGTACGGCCTTGGATGAAGCTGCGGCGTTAACTCCTTGGGGAACGCGCAGTGTCTGGTCTGGCAGTGGTTTACTGGTGACTTTCCATAATGAAACATGGGGAGGTGAGAAATTTTTCCAGCTATTGGCAACGCTGTCACAAAAACCCAAAGAAAACTTATTTCTGCTGGAATTGATTAATTTTTGCCTGCAGCTTGGGTTTGAAGGCCGTTACCGCATCATGGACAATGGACGCTCTCAGCTAGAAACAGTAAAACAGCGCCTGTTCCAGTTACTCCAACCTATTCGTGGTAACTACCCACCGGAATTATCGCCGGCATTGCAGAGCATCATTGCTCCCGTCAAATCCCGTTATATTTCTTTTCCCCTGTGGGCTTATGCAGCAGCAGCCAGCATTTTAGTTTGTATTCTCTATATCGGGCTCAACTGGCGATTGAGCAATATAGCCAGCGCAACCGTAGCAACCATCTATCAAACCCCGATACCGGATACCTCAGTGACTGAACAGGAACCTCCCCAAGCCCCTCCCACCTTGAACCTGCAATATATGCTGAGGAACGAAAGCGCAGCAGGTTTATTAAGTGTGGCAGATTTAGCGGATAGAAGTACCGTGACCTTGAGTGGCGATGGATTGTTCAATACCGGCTCGGCTCAGATTAAAAGCAATTACCTGAACATTCTCAGGCACATTGCAGAGGCAATGAATAAACTTCAGGGCGAGATTTTAGTTGTTGGCTATACCGATGACCGCCCCATGCACAGTACCATTTTTTCATCCAATTACACTTTATCGCTGGCCAGGGCCAAAGCGGTGAGGCAAGAGCTCCAAAGATATCTGGATCAATCAGAACGTGTCAAAACAGAAGGAAAAGGAGCCAGCAATCCTTTAGTACCAAACGATACTCCGAATAATCGCGCTAAAAACAGACGAGTAGAAATTACACTGTTAGTTTCTCCTGCAAATCAAATGGAGTGAGAAGGCGGAAACATGTTGAAAACCATTATTTCTATCATTGCTAACCGGTTACTGTGGGGCTTCATTGGCATAACAACCCTCTCCTTTGTTATCTGGTATATTGGGCCTCTTCTTGCCATCAATGGCACGATACCTTTTCAGTCGAGTATCGTACGAATAGTCACTATTGCCTTAATATTCCTGCTTTGGATCTTCATTCAGTTGATACCTTATTTATATCAGGCATGGTCGAATAAAAAAGCAGCCAATAAATCGGCCAAAGGCAATGATGAGAATCACGATGAAAATAAAAAATTCCAATATTCATCATTATCAGGAAGTTTTTCCAATGCCGCCCGGCTTCTGAAAAATGCGTATTTTTATGGTTTGAACAGCAAATATAAACCAAGTTGGAGACATATTTTCAGCCACCAGTATTTATATCAGTTACCTTGGTATGCCGTCATCGGGGCTCCTCAATCGGGAAAAACAAGTATATTGGCAAATTCCGGCCTGCATTTTCCATTGGCAGATCATTTTGAAAAATCGGCCTTGGACAATATGAAAGGAAGGGATAATTGTAACTGGTGGTTCACCAACGAAGCTGTTTTCTTGGATACCACGGGAAGGTACACCACTCAAGATACGCAGCATGAGCAAAATGTCAGTGAATGGAAATATTTTATTGATTTGCTGAAAAAATATCGGGCACGTCAACCACTCAATGGCGTTATTGTGACTATCAGTGTGGAAGATCTCCTGAACCCGTCCAAGGAAAGTCGCGATAAACAGGCTTATGTATTGCGCAAGCGATTATCGGAATTGCATGAACAATTGAAAACCCAATTCCCCATTTACATCATCATTACCAAAACCGATTTACTGAAAGGATTTACTGCTTATTTTTCCCATCTTGATGAAACGCAACGTGAGCAGATTTGGGGATTTAATTTGCCATGGAATCAGGTTGAACAGAATATAAGTGAGATTTTTGATCAACAATATAGTTTGTTACAAAAACGGTTGGAAGCTGAGTTACCTGATATTTTACTGCATCAGAGTTCCCCCCGGCAGTGCGCCGAAAGTTATCTGTTTCCACAAGAATTTGCAGCCTTGCGTCCATTAATCGCACAATATATTGGAATAACATTTGCGCAATCCGGGTTTGAAACGCCTTATTCGCCGCGTGGCCTGTTTTTCACCAGCAGTACACAGGAAGGTTTTCCTTTCGATAGAGTCATGGAAAAATTCAACCATGATCTTCAATTAGCAACAGATAATGGCAGTGCTTCACTGGCGAGGGATAATAACAAAAACTTTTTGCACCAACCGCCCTTGCAGCAAGATTATTTTCTGAAAAATTTACTGGGAAATATATTTCAGGAAGCCGGCTTAGCCAGTCATAACCGTTGGTGGATATATCGCAATCGCCTGTTGAATGGGTTGAGTTATACCGTACTGGTGGTGATTTTAGGGTTTATTATTTCTTTGTTGTTCATCAGTTACAAAAATAATAAAAATTACCTGATGGAAGTTCAGGCAAAAATTCCTTTAATTCTGCACCAAGAAACAGAATTAAAGGATAGCACCGATGACATGGATATTTATGCGCTGTTGCCGATTCTGGACAATCTGGCAGATTTAGGAAAAAGTAAATATTTTTCGCTCAATAAACCGCCCCTGACCTATCGGATGGGATTGTACAGCGGTGATAAAATTGATGATGCAAGTTGGTCGCTGTATACAAAAGCACTGCACGCATGGCTATTGCCACGAGTGGCAAAGTTGATCACATCTCAAATGCATCAAGACTATAACCTTGATCAAGATAATAACCCTGTTTCAGGCAATGACGATAATAGAGAGGATTCTTATAATACCTTGAAGGCTTACCAGATGTTATATCAACCCAAGCATTATGATGGTAAGTTTTTGCGTCGTTGGGTCATGCACTATTTGCAGACACGATATTTACAAGCACAGTATTTGCAGCAGCAGGATTTAGAAACGCCCTACTTAGAAACACCTTATTTAGAATTAGAAGCAACAAACAAAACTGTTCAAAATGATATTTCCCAAGGCAATATCCCTCAAGAGGCGTTAGAGAAAATTGATTGGCACCTTAGTCAGTTGTTGGATAATCAGCCTGTAACTTCGCCTTATCTTCGTGATGAACAATTAGTGAAAACAAAACAATTGATGTTGAGTAGTATTCCTCTGGCGCAAATCATTTATACCCATCTGAAATATAATGCGTTAGCCAATCAGACAACACCTTCAATAAATCTGGTGACACTTGCAGGCCCACAAGCTGAATTGGTTTTCTCGCGCATCAGTGGCATATCAATTAATCTTGGCATTCCGGCAATATTTACGCCTGCCGGCTATCAAGCCAATATGGGCAAGGAATTAAATGCTCTTATCGATACGCTGTATAATCAGGATAATTGGGTGCTTGGCATTTACTCGAGAAAGCAACCACCTAAAGAGATCGCTCTTTTAGTACGACAATTTTATATCAATGATTATATTTCTCAGTGGGACAGATTCCTGTCGGATATTCACTTGAATAATATCGGTAGTCTGGAACAACGCGCCAATATGGCTCGCTTGCTGGCTGCAAATAATTCGCCATTACGTACCCTGTTAATCAATATCAGCAAGAATCTCACTCTGGATGAAGGTTCAATTGGCAATAAAGCCAATAAATTCAGCGAGATCGTAAACAATAAATCCGCGACACAGGCGAAAGACCAAACCAGCCCATTGGCAAAATTGGTGACCAGTCAGCAACAACCGAACAATAATCAGCTCACGCCTGAACAAATGCTGAAAGAACATTTTGCGCAAATTATTGCGCTGGCAGCAAGTTCCGATAACCAGAATAAAACCATTCCTTTTGACAGCACGCTTAAACAAATCAACCAATTATATGAATATTTAAATTCCGTGCAGACTGCGGCCAACCTGGGCATGCCTGCCCCGCCAGATAAAGTGATCATGCAACTGCAAACAACGGCTGAACACCTCCCGACTCCATTTAGTGGCATCATTTCTTCACTGGCAATGGGCGCCAGCAGTGATACTCAGCTCAGTGACATCAACAATATCAATAAAAAACTCAACGCAGAGGTCAACAGCTTTTGCAATCAGGCAATCGCCAACCGCTATCCGCTGACAAAGGGTGCCCGCAACGATATAAAACCCGATGATCTGACCAAAATGTTTGCCCCCGGAACCGGTATCATGGATGTTTTCTTTCAAAAGAATCTGATGGAAAAAACGGATACAACCCAGCCTGATTGGCGGCTTATATCAGGAGTGGATGGTAAAACATTACCGGGAAGCCTCGACATGCTCAGGCCCTTTAAACAAGCCCAAATCATCCGTGATACGTTTTTTAGCCGTGGGGCAGCATCGCCTTCATTCCGAGTTATCGCCCGCACAATTGATATGGATAATGACATATTGAGCATGATATTGGATGTTGATGGTCAACGGCTGCAATACAGTCATGGCCCACAAGTTTCACAATTACTCAATTGGCCCGGCCCCAGCGGCACAAATCAAGTCCGCATCCAATTGAATTTGGATGATGGCACAACGGCCAGCTTAATCACTTCTGGCCCGTGGGCGCTCAACCGTTTTCTGGATCGTGCTAAATATAGCAAACCGAAAAAAAACTTCAGCGATGACATGAGCCTGCGGGCAACATTCAATATCAACGGGCATTCAGCCTCATTGGAATTTATCCCAAACAGTATTTATAGCCCTTTCCAGCTGCCCAATTTCACTTGCCCCAATTTTATTGGCTTATAAAAAAATTGGCTTCTAAAAATCGGTAGCGTGTACACAATGGATTTCAAATAGCATCGCGACGACAAGGAATAACAAATTCGTCGGGAACGAATTTGCCCAGCCAACAAAGAGGCAGTTTGAAAGACGAAGTGTATATTCAATTAGCAAAATGAGCCGGAAATCACTATGCACATTGATGCCTTACTCGAACCAATCAGTGTTGAGTCTCCCTGTGGAGAAGATTTGGAATATGATATCGAATTTATAGAATTAGAAAATGCCATGTTCGGAAAAGCAGAACAGCAATTTGGTGATATTACTATTCCTGCTGAACATCCCGACTGGATAGAGATAGAAACGAGAGCACTCAACCTGTTTAGCCGCACCAAAGATTTGCGCATTATCCTCATGCTGACACAATCATGGTTAGAAATGCGGGGAGTGTGTGGTTATGCCGATGGTATCTATTTACTTAAGAGAGCATTAGAACTTTATTGGGAAGATGTTTGGCCAAGGATGGAATTTGAAGGTGAATATGATCCTTTATTTCGTCTTAATATTTTGGCCTCTATTGAAGATAATTCCCCTCTTACAATTCAAGTGATGAACTCCATTCTGTTGAGATGTAATTCAAAGGAATTAACCTTACAGGAAGTTTGCTCATTGCTGGATAATACAGTGACTGAAATTAGCGGCTACACTGGTGGGCGAATCCGATTGTTGGATGATTTAAAAAAACACGCTAATGCCCCTGAAATAGGAGCATTAAAAAGACTGCATACTTTGTTTATCGATATTCTTGAGATTATTCGCCAAGAAATGTCAGAAAGCCATGTACCAGAATTAACTCACCTCTTAAAAAATTTAAATAATGTGATTCAATTTAGCCCTTCTTCCCAACCGGCAATCAATATTCCAGGCAAACCAGCTGAGTCGGAATCCGCCAATCCCGTGTTAGCTAAAGAAAGAATGCTACATGAAGGAATGCCACAAGAAAGAGCACAGGGAGAATCACCATCAGCAATACATTCAACAAATAGCACTTCCATTGACTGGCAAGCATTTGAGGCCATCAACCGTGATGAAGCACGTATGTTACTGGAAAAAGCCAAAAATTATTTTGTCATGCATGAACCCAGTCACCCTGCGCCGATGATGATTACACGTATTCAACGATTAATCGATCGTGACTTTATTGACATTGTTTATGATCTGGCCCCCGATGGATTAAATCAACTCGAAATCATTTTTGGCCGTCCAGATAATTTGGACACAGAATAATATACCCAATGATTTTTAAATTGCATCGCGATGGCAACTTAAAAAATAAAAATTATAGCCATCCATTTTAATTCACTCTCTTTAACAACAAATTATATTTGCCAAACCAACTCAATTAAGCAGCCAGTAATGGAGAATTTATAATGAAATCCAGTGGACAGAAATTTATCGGCCGAAACCGGCCGCCACGTGTACAAATTGAATATGATGTGGAGTTTTACGGTTCAGAACAAAAAATTCAATTACCTTTTATAATGGGAGTCATGGCTGATTTAGCAGGTAAACCAACTGAACCATTACCTGAAGTCAGTGAGCGCAATTTTTTGGAAATTGATATTGATAATTTTGATGAGCGCATGAAATCAATCAAACCCCGCCTTGCTTTTCAAGTTGATAATACCTTGACAGGTGATGGAAAACTGAATGTCACTTTATCTTTTGAAAAAATAGAAGATTTTCAACCTGATGCTATTGCCAGAAAAGTTGAGCCATTGGCTCAATTACTGGATGCGCGAATCCAATTGGCAAATTTATTATCTTATATGGACGGCAAAAGCGGTGCAGAACAGCTTATTGCCGACATTCTGAAAAACCCCGCTCTGATGAAATCACTCGCCGAAGCGCCAAAACCCACTGAAAGTTCTACTGAAGCAGAAAGTTCCACCGAAGAAGGAACGGAAAATAAGGAATAATACATGAGCACAACAGACACAGAAACAGAACAAGAAACCGAACTTCAGCAAGAACCGGCATCGAAAGAGTATACACCTGATGAATTAAGTGTATTGCTGAAAAAAGAGTTTCGTCCACAAAGTGAACAAGCCAGCAATGCTGTTGAAAACGCAGTCGCCATTCTCGCGCAACAGGCGTTGGAGAATGCGGTTACAATATCCGAAGATACTTATCGCACGATTCAATCCCTGATTGCCGAAATCGATAATAAGATGTCACAGCAAATCAATCAAATCCTGCACAATGATGAGTTTCAGACTTTGGAAGGTTCTTGGCGCGGCCTGCATCACCTGGTTAATAACACTGAAACCGATGAGATGTTGAAAATTAGGGTCATGTGCCTTTCTAAGAAAGAATTAAGCAATACCCTAAAACGTTTCAAAGGGGTTAGTTGGGATCAAAGCCCGATATTTAAAAAACTCTATGAAGCAGAGTATGGTCAATTTGGTGGAGAACCGTTCGGTTGTCTGATAGGCGATTACTACTTCGACCATACCGCCCCCGATGTTGAACTCCTGCGCGAGATGGCACAAATTGGTGCGGCAGCTCATTGCCCATTCATTACTGGCGCAGCCCCCAGTGTGATGCAAATGGAATCCTGGCAAGAATTAGCCAATCCACGGGATCTCACAAAAATCTTTCAAAATACTGAATATGCGCCTTGGCGCAGCCTGCGAGAATCTGAAGATTCGCGTTATCTGGGGTTGGCTCTACCACGCTTTCTCTCTCGCCTGCCTTACGGCAACAAAACCAACCCCATCGATTCGTTTGAATTTGAAGAAAACACTGAAGGCCCTACACACAATAATTATTCTTGGGCTAATTCTGCTTATGCCATGGCCGTTAATATCAATCGTTCATTTAAACTGCATGGTTGGTGTACATCTATCCGTGGCGTGGAATCAGGCGGGACTGTGGAAAACCTGCCTTGCTACACCTTCCCAACCGATGATGGCGGTGTGGATATGAAATGTCCCACTGAAATCGCCATTAGCGACCGCCGTGAGGCTGAATTGGCCAAAAATGGTTTTATTCCGTTGTTACATCGCAAAAATACCGATATGGCGGCATTTATTGGCGCACAATCATTGCAAAAACCGGCTGAATATTATGATCCTGATGCGACTGCCAATGCAAATTTATCAGCTCGCCTGCCTTATTTATTTGCCTGCTGCCGCTTTGCCCATTATTTGAAATGTATTGTGCGTGACAAAATAGGAACGTTTCAAGAACGCAAAGATATGGAGCTTTGGCTTAATAATTGGATCATAAAATACGTTGATGGTGATCCTGTAAACTCTTCACAAGAAGCTAAGTCGCAAAAACCACTGGCAGACGCAGAAGTTCAGGTAGAAGAAGTTGAAGGTAATCCCGGATATTATCACGCTAAATTTTTCTTGCGCCCCCATTATCAATTAGAAGGTTTAACCGTTTCATTACGCCTAGTATCTAAATTACCCTCCTTAAAAAGCTCTAACTTAACATTGTAAATTTTAAAAAACTGAATTATCTAAAATACCATTTTATCCGTAACTTCTCACGAAGAGATAACCAAGGATAAAAGCTAATCTATTAATTAAACACACCATCCTAGAATCAATATCATTTTTATAAAAAATTTTTGAGGTAATGTTATGGCTGATTATTCAAACATCCCTTTTGGTTTTGTTCAATTCAAAGACATTAAGGGAGAAGTTAAAGTTGGTGAGCATACTGATTGGATCGCATTGGAATATACAACCATCAAAATAGTTAATACCAGCAATAGTTCAACCGATGTCGGAAGCTGGGGGTCAGGTAAAGCTTATTTGGAACCCATTCCACTTCTTCTTAGTTATGATAAAGCGATAACTACTTTACAAAAATTCGCTGCCAATGGTACACACATTGAGAGTGCAAACATTCACTTACTGCGTAATCTTGGCGGAACGAAAGCCGTCAAATGGATTCAATATGAGCTGAGTGATGTTTTTATAGTTGAAGCTCAATGTGGATCACCTAAAGAGCCAACAAGCATCAGAGTTATGTGCAAAAAAATAAAGTGCACCTTCACACCAGCAGATTATAAAGGTAAATCACAAGGTGACATCACCTGGACTTGGGATTTAGAAAATCAAGCAATCACATAGTATTACCATATTAATCCTATTCATATATAAAACTCATATATAAGACTACCGATAACCTCTCTATATTAAAGGGAGGTTATCTCTATCAACAATAGGTATCCATAATTATGCGATTCACCATTGTTAAAAATACCGGTACAAATAGGCCGTCACAACTTAGCTATGATTTTATTCCTCCTGGTGGCACGATTGGTAATAGTGCGGACAATAACTGGATTTTACCCATTCAAGGGCAATCTACAGCGCCTTTACAGGTAATTGTATCGACTTATACCGACGGCAGATGCTGTATAACCAATCGCAACACAGCTTCTGAAATTTTGCTGAATACAAGGCCCATAGCACCTGACCACAAAATTGAAATTCATGATGGCGATATGTTGAATATTGGCGATTACCAGATTCAAGTGGTCAGCATTAATCAAAGTATACCGCCTGTGGCTGAAACCCGAATTATTGATGCTACCCCCCTTGATACCCTAGCCAAAAATAAATCTCAGAATAACGTTTCCCAAACTTCATTGGGAAT
>NZ_VCDN01000005.1:0-26094 GCF_033949405.1 Xenorhabdus santafensis
ACAAATTTAATTCATTTATTTGCATGATTTTTCTTTTATGAACACTATTATATAAAATTGAATTTATAATAAATCCCCTACAATTAAAATGAAGATAAAAATCGCCCTCATTGATGACCATGTTGTTGTCCGCTCAGGTTTTGCTCAATTATTGACACTTGAAGATGATATTACTGTCGTCGGTCAGTACAGTAGTGCCGATGAAGCATGGGAAGATCTGCTGAAAAAAAACATTGATGTTGTCATCATGGATATTTCCATGCCCCAAGAAAGTGGGTTGCAGCTTCTGACTCGGTTACGTCCAAAATATCCTGATTTTCGAACTATCATGCTCAGTATTTATGATACTGCTTCTTTGGTACAAAGCGCTCTTGACGCAGGTGCACGAGGCTATTTAACGAAGTGTTGCGGGCCGGAGGAATTGATTCAGGCTGTACGTTCTGTCCATAAAGGTGAAATTTATCTCTGTGCCGATGCACTAAAAGCTTTACGCCAAAAACCGCAAGAAATTAATGCATTGCAAATACTCACATCACGAGAAAAAGAAATATTTAATCTGCTAGTTAATGGAATTAGCGTAAAAAATATTGCTGAACAACTTAAATTGAGCCCTAAAACTGTTCATGTCCATCGTGCAAATATTCTTAGTAAATTACACTGTGAATCCACTATTGAACTTGTTCATTATGCATTACAACATCAAATCATTACAGGTTAGTAAATGAATTGGAAAGTCCGTTTTAGTTTAGAATCTTTATTTATACTCATTTTTTACTCAATTAGTTGGATATCTCTTTGGATCATTAGTTTTTACTTACATGAAGACGGGCAACAAGCTGTTCTTTTATTGCCCCAAGGATTACGACTGGTACTCATGATTTTGTTATGGAAGAGGCACCTGCCGATACTAATTATCAGTGAAACCAGCATCCTGGCATGGTTAATTCACGAGCAGCTAATTATAAACTCATGTATACTATTTTCTCCTGTTATTAGTTTAATTCCTGTATTGATAATTCAGCGAATATGGAAACATTATTCACTTTATTGGCAGCAACTTTCTATCCTGTTAATTGGTGTCATTGCCAACAGCCTCTTACAAACTCTTTTTTTAAGTTTTGTATTTTTATCTAAAGTAAATCTTTTTTTCCTTGCTTCAATCACTGGAGGAGTACTTTTATCTCCTTTTGTTTATCTTATTTATATTTATTTATACGAACAAAGTTTAAAAAACGATCACATCATAGATGATTCACTCTACCCACAATTGCGTTCATCTTTTTTGATGTGGTGTTTTCTATTTAGCTTATTAGGCGTCAGCGGGCCTTTCTTTTTATCACCTAAAATTGAAGGGCTTTTATCAATTTTAGTTTTTATTCCGAATGTCTTTATGGCTTATCGGTATGGTTGGCAAGGAGGCGTTTTCTCTGCTTTATTAGGAAGTTTGATAGTCGCTTTTGCTCGTCAATCCAGCGGTTCATTCAGTGAACTGCAAGAGCTAGAAATCTTTTTAACCACTCAGGCCTTACTGGGTATCGGGCTTGGTATAGCTATCAGTCGTCAGCAACAACTAGCCAGTAATCTCAATCACTATCGTGCTCTTTTAGAAAAAGAATTAATCGCACGCTATACCTTGATGCAAAATCTAGTACATATTGAAGAAGAAATCCGAAAAGATATTGCCAGAGAATTACATGATGAAATTGGGCAAAACATCACTGCAATTCAGATCCAGTCAACTTTAGTGAAACGTACTGCAAACTCACCCCAGGTAATCAAAGCAGCGGAACAAATTAAATATCTATCCCAGCAGATTCATCAAGCCACTCGTCAATTACTACGTGAACTGCGTCCTCCTGCTTTAGACGAAATGTCATTTGAGCAAGCTCTTCGTCATTTAGTAAATGAATTCGCTTTCGAAGAACAAAATATTGTTTGTCAGTTTGATTACCAACTTTCACAAGAACTAAAAAATAGCACCATCACTTTAACTATTTATCGGTTGGTTCAAGAATTATTGAATAACATCAGTAAACATGCCAACGCCAGCCTGATTACGATTTCATTAAATCAAAAAGAAAATTTCATCCAACTTAAAGTCAGTGATAATGGAATTGGCATCATAGATGATAAAAAACATACAGGATTTGGCCTAAAAGGTGTAGAAGAACGCGTTCGTGTACTTGGTGGTAATTGGAATTTAAATACCCAACAAGGCACTCATATTGTTGTTAATTTACCCACAAATTCAGATGAGTGTATTAAATTATCAAAAATTATTTCTAATGTATTAAAACCATAACTTAAGAAGTTTATATCGTTTATTTATCTTTATGGAGATTTATTATGCAACCCAATAGCAATGAACAAATTTCACAAAACTATCGCTATTGGAGAAATCATTTGTTGATATCGATGATCATTGGTTATGCAGCATTTCAACTGACACGCAACAGCCTAAGTGTTGCCATGCCTGACATGCAGGTGGAATTAACACTAGACAAAGATGATATTGGTTGGATAGCAAGCTTATTTTATATTGCTTATGGCTGTTCAAAATTTATATCAGGTATTTTCCATGATCATACTGGTTACCGTTGGTTTATGGGAGTAGGACTATGCATAACCGGCATACTTAATATCATTTTTACATTTTGCTCATCACTGACAGCAGTGTTGATTGTTTGGACATTAAATGGCCTTTTTCAAGGATGGGGCTGGCCTCCATGCGCACGTTTATTATCCCATTGGTATTCCCGAAATGAGCGTGGATTTTGGTGGGGATGCTGGAATATTTCTATCAATATAAGCGGGATACTTCTAACGCTTCTGTCAGCATTTCTTACTACTCTTTATAGCTGGCGAGCTGCCTTAATACTCACTGGAACCATCAGTATTATAGTGGGAATTTGGTTATGCAAAAGATTGCCTGGCACACCACAAGAACATGGTTTACCCAGTGTTGGAAATTGGCGACAAGATGCAATGGAGCTGAAACAAGAGCAATTATCTGTACCTATGGCAATGATGAAAATTCTCAAAGAAACCATTTTGTTTAACCGTACCATTTGGCTTCTTGGTTGTTCTTATATTCTTGTTTATTTCATTAGAATAGCGATACATGATTGGGGAAACCTATGGTTATCAGAAAAACAAGGGACTAATTTATTCAGCACGAGCGTTACCCTTTCACTGTTTGAGTTAGGTGGCTTACTAGGTGCGCTTTTTTCCGGATGGGGATCAGACTTATTCTTTCGTAGCCAGAGGGTTCCTATGATCTTTCTATTTTCTATTGGGTTATTTTTTTCCGTAACCGCGCTTTGGCTGGTTCCTATACAAAACGATATCCTATTATCCATTTGTATTTTCAGCATCGGTTTTTTTGTTTTTGGCCCACAAATGCTAATTGGATTAGCAGCAACAGAAAACTGTCACAAAAAAGCAGCGGGTACTGTTACTGGGTATTTAGGTTTATATGCTTATCTCAGTGCAGCTATTGCAGGCTGGCCACTAAGTCAAATAATTAGATACTATGACTGGTCTGGGATGTTTGCTTTGCTTACTGTAGCTGCTGCATTAATGGGACTACTACTGATGCCATTGCTCATGGCTAACATTAATAAATCACAATAAAAACATCTGATTTAATAACCTACGCCAAGGGCGTGCTTCTCATATTTTATGGAGTTAGTGAAAGGCTAAAAGAAGTAATGATACCTCCCGATAATATGACTAAAAGATTTTATAAAGATCATGTAAAAACTATTTTCTATAACTGCATGCCAATACACTAAATAGATACATCACTAAAAGAGTTAAGATGTACTCAATTATAATTACTCATTAGATAAAATAATGAGATAGCAAAGCTTATAAATTAACTTTTTCGCCTTACCTCATCAAAAAACAACAATCATGTTATAAAAAAAATGGCTGGCATCTACGTTTAGCCAACACTTTCATGAATAAATTGAACTCCAACACATCTTGTAGTAATCCATGACAAACATATTCCTTCACAAAAATAATTATATTATTTTATAAATTTATAAAATGAAAAACATAATTACCTTTAAAACAATAATCATGAGCATGGTTTTAAAAACTACAAAATAACAAATTTTCACAATAACAATCTAACAAAAGAAAAAAAATCAAAATAACACATCAATTATTCGAAATTAGATAAATAAATAAAATAAATGAAAATCAGTCATTATTTAACATTATTAAATATAATGAAAGATAAAAAACCATTCTATGAAATTATTAAAATTGTTATCTAGTTTGCAAATTTAATCTATTCATTTGCATAAGCTTGTTAACCTTATCATGATGTCCTGCGAATAAATCATGTGAACTCTATTTTTAAAAACTAACAATACGAGTTGCATTTATTAACATTCATATTCATTTACCCTAGATAAAAATACTGGACACAGGACATCGTTCATGAAATTCAATTACCTCTCAGCATTAATAGCAGTAGGGCTCACAGCCGTTACTATGAGTAACGCAGCCCAAGCAGCAGGCCGATTAATTGTTTATTGCAGTGGTACTAATTCACTGTGCGAAACAGAAACCCGAGCCTTCAGCGAAAAATATGATGTTAAAACCACATTTATCCGCAATGGCACTGGCAGCACATTAGCCAAAATTGAAGCCGAAAAGCGTAATCCACAGGCAGATGTATGGTATGGCGGTACACTTGATCCCCATTCTCAGGCGGGTGAAATGGGGCTCCTGCAACCCTATAAATCTTTAAATTTATCCCAGATCATGCCTCAATTTCGTGACCCTGCAAAGCGTAAAGGCAACTACTCTTCCGCAGTTTATATGGGAATTCTTGGTTTTGGTGTAAATACAGAGCGCTTGAAAGAAAAAAAACTTTCTATACCAACATGCTGGAAAGATCTGACCAAACCAGAATACCAAGGTGAAATTCAGATTGCTGACCCACAAAGTTCTGGTACGTCCTATACTGCCCTTGCAACGTTTATTCAATTGTGGGGAGAAGATGAGGCTTTTGATTATCTCAAAAAATTAAATAACAATATTTCGCAATACACTAAATCAGGTATTGCCCCCGCACGAAATACAGCCCGCGGTGAAACAGCCATTGGAATTGGCTTCCTGCATGATTATTCTCTAGAAGTTGAAAATGGCGCTCCCATGAAACTAATTTCTCCTTGTGAAGGCACTGGTTATGAAATTGGTGGGGTCAGCATCCTAAAAAACGCTCGTAACTTAGATAATGCCAAATTGTTTGTTGATTGGGTCTTGTCCAAAGAAGCTCAAGAGTTGAGTTGGAAAAAAGGCCACTCTTACCAGATCCTCACTAATACCACGGCAGAAGCTTCTCCTATAACTTTAAATCCCTCTGAATTGAATCTCATCAACTATGACATGAATAAATATGGCTCCAATGAAATGCGTAAGGGATTAATTAATAAATGGCTCACTGAAGTAAAAATGGGGAAATAAAGTCCTAAATATCAAGAACAGTTATTCAGGTAGTGAATAAAATAGGTACTCACTGCCTGTCTATGCAATTTATGTATTTTCTTTGTGAGATTTTATTGGGGGAGTTATGTCTTGTACCCTTACCTTGCAACACAAGCAGGGGCGGGATTCTGTTTTCTGGTGGGTTTTGCTGGCATGGATGTCATTTGCTTTGCTGCCATCATGGAGCCTGGATTACGGCCTGTTTGACTCAACAAGAGAAGAAATTCTAACCGCCTACGGCTGGCATAGTCTCAATATCAGCATATTGTGGTTCCTACTCCCGTCAGTACTGCTATTTCGCCCACGTATCTCCGCCAATCGTGATACACGTCATCGTCATTATTTAGATGCCGGGTATTCCTTGCTATGTGTGCTGTTTATTATTACTACTGCGGCCCTGGCCGGACGAGGACTTGGCTATTCTACTATCATCTTGTTCATCGCATTGGGAGCAATTATTACGCTCGCTTTATCTCGTCTGGATTGGCTGGGAGGTGATAGTTTTGTTATTGGCTCGTTGGTATCGATTATTGCGTTAGTTGGCGTGTTTATTCTGTTTCCCAGCATCGCCATCTTTATTCCGATGTTTACGGATGAATCAGGGCAATTCGCACCATTCGAGTTTCTATCAATACTCAGACAATCCCATATTCTGAAAATTATTACTAATTCAGTATTGCTGTCTGTCTCTGTTGGCCTTGGTTGTACATTTTTTGGATTGATATTGGCAATTTACACCGCCAGAATTGCCAAGCGTTCCGCCATTATCGGACGGATATTTTCCATCTTACCGATTGTCACTCCCCCCTTTGTTGTAGGATTGGGGGTGACGCTCATGATGGGGCGATCCGGTTATATCACCGAGTTCTTGTCTATATGGTTTGGATTAACTAATACAAATTGGCTATATGGCTTTACGGGAATTTGGCTAGCCCAAGTGTTGGCTTTTACACCAATGGCATTCATGATTTTGGATGGTGCCATCAAAACAATCCATCCTTCTCTGGAAGAAGCTTCTTATACTCTGCGAGCCAACCGCTATCAAACTTTCTTCTACGTCTTTATGCCATTACTGAAACCCGCCCTTGCTAATGCATTTTTGATTGTGATCGTTCAATCTCTGGCTGATTTCAGTAATCCACTGGTTTTGGGGGGAAATTTTGATGTGTTGGCTACCCAGATTTATTTCTATATCACGGGTTCCCAGCTTGATTATCAAGCCGCCAGTACTCTAGGTGCATCTTTGCTCATCTTCTCGCTCCTGATTTTCTGTATTCAATACCTCTGGATCGGCAAACGTTCCTATGTAACCGTTTCTGGCAAATCCTACCGTGGAGATGTACAACCGTTACCTATGTCACTGGTTTGGATTGTTTGTAGCATTCTATTTATTTGGGTGATATTCAATATATTACTCTATGGCAGTATTTTCTATGGCAGCTTCACGGTTAACTGGGGAGTAGATTACACATTAACGCTAGATAACTTCATTACGCTATTCGGTCAGGGAATGAATGATGGCGCATGGCCTTCCCTTCTTGATACGCTGTTATATGCTGGCATTGCTGCGCCAATTACCGCAATTTTCGGTCTGCTAATTGCTTATATCATGGTACGCCAGCAATTCCGCGGCAAGAAAGTCATTGAATTCACAACAATGCTCTGTTTCGCTGTTCCCGGTACAGTTGCAGGAATATCTTATCTCTTGGCATTCAATGATGCGCCATTTTACCTTACTGGGACTGCGTTCATTATTATCATATCCATGACAATGCGGAACGTACCTGTTGGTATTCGTGCTGGTATTGCCGGGCTTGGTCAGATAGACAAATCATTGGATGAAGCCTCTCTCAGCCTGCGAGCGGGATCGATGAGAACAATCCTGAATATTCTGTTGCCTCTTTTGCGTCCTGCACTCTTATCCGCTTTGATTTACAGTTTTGTTCGCGCTATTACCACAGTCAGTGCCATTGTGTTTTTGGTGACACCAGATACACGTGTAGCCACTGCCTATATTCTGAATCGCGTTGAAGATGGTGAATATGGTCTGGCCATTGCTTATGGTTCTATTTTGATAGTGGTCATGTTAGCGGTAATTTTCCTATTTGATTATTTAGTTGGCGAAGCGCGTACTTCTCGCTCAAGAGCTAAAAATAGCCAGTAATCACGGAGTGGCGATATGGCACAGAAACATTTTGTCGAATTAAAAAATGTAACCAAGCGGTTCAATGGCAACACTATAATTGATTCACTTAATTTATCAATCCCACAAGGTAATATGGTCACGTTATTGGGACCATCGGGATGCGGTAAGACAACCGTATTAAGGCTAGTTGCCGGGTTGGAAAAACCCACTTCCGGGAATATTCTCATTGATGGGGAAGATGTTACTGACCGCTCTATCCAACAACGGGATATTTGTATGGTATTTCAGTCCTATGCCCTTTTTCCGCATATGTCTTTGGGAGAGAACATCGGTTATGGGTTAAAAATGTTGGGATACTCCAAAGCTGAAATTCGTGATCGTGTCAATGAAGCTTTGGAATTAGTCGATTTGGGAGGGTTTGAAGATCGTTATGTTGATCAGATATCTGGTGGTCAGCAGCAGCGTGTCGCTTTGGCCCGTGCTCTAATCCTCAAGCCAAAGGTGTTGTTATTCGATGAGCCACTCAGTAATCTTGATGCTAATCTCCGTCGCAATATGCGTGAAAAAATCCGTGAATTGCAGCAAAAATTCAACATCACGTCACTCTACGTAACACATGATCAAACTGAAGCATTTGCCGTATCTGACACCGTTTTAGTGATGAATAAAGGTAAAATCATGCAAATGGGATTGCCACAATCGCTTTATAGACAACCAGCATCGGAATTTATGGCGAATTTTATGGGTGATGCCAATATCTTACCTGCCACACAAGGCCCAGGTTATGTAGACATTTTCCAGTATCGTCTGCCGCGCCCTGCTAATTTCACCACGACACAAACATCCATTACCGTTGGTGTTCGCCCTGAAGCAATTACGCTGAACCCGCAAGGAAATGAATGTCAACGCTGTAAAATTAAGCATGTTGCCTATATGGGCTCACAATATGAAGTCACGGTTGATTGGTATGGGAAAACATTATTATTGCAAGTCAACGCCACTCAAGTACAGCCTGAGTTGGGTGAAATTTATTATCTGAAAATTCATCCAATCGGAATGTTTATTTTAGATAATGGTGTACAAAATTAAGTTCGTTAAAAAGTACAATACTGCAATATTAAACGCCTAAGACAATCGTCGCAGGCGTTTTTTTCAGCCCAAAATCTTCCATTATACCAACAAGATAAATTGCTTATACTGCCTATCAACCCCCTAATAAACCCTGTAGAATCGCCTACACTTTATGGGGCTCATACCATAAAAACGATTCATCTCACTTCAAATAAATAGGTTTTACAATGCATCAGTCTGATGTTGTTGATCGCTCGCTTTTTTCATTAAGCTGGCCAATCTTTATTGATATTTTTCTACATATGGCGACGTTATTAATTAATACGTACATGGTCAGCCATATTTCCTCTTCTTACCTCGCAGCGATGGGGGTGGGTAATCATGTTTTTGACCTTTTCATTACAATTTTCAACTTTATCAGCGTAGGTTGTAGTGTCGTCATCGCACAATATTTGGGTTCCGGAAAGCGTGAGAAGGCCAGTCAGGCAATCCATATTTCTATCGCGTTCAATTTTGTGCTGGGTTTTAGCTGTGCCCTGATCACCATCTTTTTCGGTTATAAGATCCTGCATATTATGAATTTGCCGGAAAACCTGATGGATGACGGGTTTGCTTATCTGCATGTCCTCGGTATCTGCCTCATTCCCGAAGCAATTTCAATCATTCTGGCAGCTTGCCTGCGGGTTTATGGTAAATCAAAAGCCTCTATGTATGTCACGCTGGTTGCCAATTTGCTTACCATCGTCGGTAATATGATTGTGCTGTATGGGTTCTTCGGCTTGCCTCAATATGGGCTGGAAGGCGTTGCGTGGTCTACGGTATTTGGCCGTACCGTCGCGATTATTTTACTTTTCGGGTTGCTGTTTGGCGGTTTAAATATCAAATTCGAGCCCATGCAGCTAATTCGATGGTCTAAAAATATGCTGGGCAAAATTTTGCATATCGGATTGCCAGCCGCAGGTGAAAATTTAGTCTGGATCCTGCAATATATGACCGCTCAGGCATTTATCGGCCTGATGGGTGAAACATCTCTGGCCGCGCAGACATTGTATTTCCAGTTGTCGCTGTTCATCATGCTGTTTGGTATTTCTACCAGCATTGGCAACGAGATTATGGTCGGGCACCTTGTTGGGGCCAAACGCTTTGAGGATGCTTATATCCGCGGGTTAAAAAGCCTGCGGATCGGCGTTATCGTCACGGTGGGGGTCGTTCTGGCATTCTGGGTTTTCCGGGAACCTCTCCTCAATCTCATGACGGATGATAAGAAGATCATCGAACTGCTGCTGCCGCTGTTCCTGCTTTCCGTCTTTTTGGAGCCGGGGCGTACTTTCAATATAGTGATGGTCAACGCCCTGCGCGCTTCCGGTGATGCGCGCTTCCCACTTTATACCGCCATCATTTTCATGTGGGGCATTTCTATTCCTCTTGGTTATTTTTTAGGGATTACCATGGGTATGGGGATCTTAGGGATTTGGATCGGGTTCTTCTGTGATGAATGGGTGCGGGGCTTGGTTAATGCCTGGCGCTGGAAATCTAAAAAATGGCAAACCAAACGGCTAGATGTTTGATTTGTGGCCAGTGAATTTCAAGTTGCATCGCCGCGGCAAAGGAATGATAAATTCATCAAGAACGAATTTTCCCGGCCAAAAGATCGAGAGGCAATTTGAAAGACGAAGGGTATAGATAAAAACATAAAAAAATGCCGCAGATATATTTGCGGCATTTTTATTTCAATCAAAACTTATGGTTTTTCTTTGCCATAGAGCGGAGAGCGCGGCCCATACAGCAAACGACTATATCCCCCGGCACTCAGCAAGCGTTTACTGGTAATGCCTGCAATACTATGGCTTCTGTCCGTGACGGTATTTGCGATTTGCGAGATAGCCGCTGAAATCAACATTCCCACCAAACCACCGCCTGAGTTGTTGTTATTTTCAGTGGTAGATGCAGTCGCGATACCACTCCACAACTGTTTCCCCGTGCGTAAGTCCACCAGCCTGGCCGTGGCGCTAACTCGAGTATCACTGTTGATGATTTGGTATTGCGTACCATACTGGGTGATATTCAGATAGAGGGCGGAATCTGCACCAAAGATGTCATACAGCTTTTTATAACTGAGATTTTGGATATCCTGCGCTTCCGTCATGCCATTCTGGCGAAATGTTTCGTCAACCACAGCAACGGGATAAACATAATAGCCAGATTCTGCCAACGGATAAGTGACCTGAGACAGAAAACTGCCCGCGGCGTTTACTTCCACTGAACTATTGACAGCAGGCAAGACTAAAATGGATTTAGGTTTGCTTTCCCTCAGCGCTGAATAATCATAGGGCTTATGTTTGGCACATCCAGCCAAGACCAGCAAGAATAAGGCGCAGATTGCCCCAAATAAACGGTTCATCATTTTGCTCCCTTATTTTTACTTAACAGAAAATCCATGTAAGGCGCTGATTCAGGAAAAAGTGCTTTTTCTATTTCAAACTGTTGGAAAGCGTCTACCGTATTACCGGTTTTGCTATAAAGCAGCCCCATTTGAGCGTGCAATCCAGGCGGAACAGGTTTATTTTTCGATTTGGCTTGTTCGATCACTTTCTGCAATGCCTGAAGTTGCTCTTGTGGCCCGGTTTTATCCTGCTGATAATACTGATAAAGGGTGGGTTGATAATTACCCCACACATACAGGTTTTTAGGTGCTTTTGCACATCCTGCCAATAAAAGTATACCTAACAGCATTCCTGTCTTTTTCATCAAAAACATACGACTCGCTTTCCTGTTAATTAATTAGTTGGCTTCCATGCGCCATTTTCAATACCAACGACCAAATCATTGATTGCTTCACGAATGGCTAAATCCAATACTTTGCCATTTAGCGTAGAATCGTAGCTGGAAGTACCGCCAAACCCGATGATTTCACGGCTGGACAGTTTATATTCCCCTGCACCTGCGGAAGAAAAAACAACTTCGGAAGTTTCAACATTCACGACATTCAGCATCACTTTTGCGTAGGCAACCTGTGATTTACCGCGGCCCAAAATGCCCCATAATTGGTGATCACCCACTTCTTTACGGCCAAATTCAGTCACTGATCCCGTAATAATGTAGTTAGCACCCTTCAATTTTTGCGCTTTACCCTGCAAACCGGCTTCTTCTTTCAATTCGGCCATATTGGTGCGTTCCAATACGTTGAAGCGGCCCGTTTGTTGCAAGTGAGTCACAAGGATGGTTTTTGATTGATTTCCCAAGCGGTCAACACCATCAGAGAAAATGCCATTCTGATAGCTGGAACGGTTCTCGAACTTACCCACTGCAATCGGGCTGCGAATACCGGTATAAGTTGTGTTATAAGAGGAGACTTTTTGTACCGGGAGTGTTGATGAAGATTCGGTTGCGCACCCAGCCAACATAAGAGAAGCCAAGCAAAGCGAAGCTAATGTGAATTTACTTTTCATTATTATGCCTTCCTGAATAAAGGGTTAAATATACCTGTCGTCTTTCAAGTTACCGGCCCGTCAACAATGCGCCAACTTAAACAATACGCCATTTTGAAAGGTGGTAAGGGTATGCGGGCGGATACCGATAATATGAAACGCACAAATAATAGATATTGCGGTCAGAAAAGTCTATTTAATTAAATCATGAAGGCCATTTTCACACTCAAGCGCTGAGCAATTTTAAAGCCATAACTCCTTTGATTTAAATGAATTTATTCCATTATCATCAATTCCAGAGTCTCATTGTGGTTTTATTTTGATAAGTCATTTTCAATATCATGATATAAAATCAAACAGCGGAAAAATCATTTATATTTTTCCGCCTGATAATAGATAATAAAAGCAATTCCAATAAACAAACTGTTTATTACTTTGAAAAAAAGGTCAGTTCATTTAACTTGGAATATTTGGCTGAATTATCCCCAATACACATTATTGAATTATAATTTAAATGACAAGGCAGAAAATACCATGCCACCACTCCCCGCCCATCCCATACAAAGTTTATCTCTTTCCACTTGCCCATTTTCTAAAGCATGGGCAATAGCCAATGGAATGGAAGCCGTAATAATATTCCCGGTTTTTTGACCTATATGATAAATTTTTTCCTTTGCCTGAATTTCGTTACCAAATTTAGCCCACATATTGGGTGCCCCGGTATGGATAAAAATCTTATGCAAATCGCGACTATCAATCCCATGCTGTCTGAATACATTCGGTACTTCATAACCCGCGTATTCATGCAAAGTTGCACCATAAGAGTTGAATTGATACTTTCCTCCCAATGGGGCAATAAGTTCAACATCACTTTCATTGCAGAACAATTCCCAATCCGGCAAAGAAATATTGCATATATCACTTAAATCAGGCCGGCTGATATAATCAAATCTAAAATTATCGGCTGATTCATTACTCAATATTGTGACAGAGGCAGCTTCACCGATTGTACAACTGGGATATTTATAGGCTAATTCATCAGCTGAATTCAGGGCAAAGTTTTTGGTAAACGGGCTGCCTTCTGACATGCCAAATTCCATATTAATAATCGCTGCATGGCGTATTTCCCCCGCCTTCATTTTGCTATTGATAACATCCATTGCAGTTATCCAGCCATTGCAAGCATCAACAATATCGTAATTACGGCAGCTCAATCCCAATGCCTTGGCAACAAAGGTACTGTTTGCAGGCTCCGTGAAGCCCCGGGTTACGTTAGGATAAATCAACAGATCGATTTCTGATTTACTGATATTTGCCTGTTCCAACGCCTTATTAAAGGCTTGTTCCATCAAATGCATCGGCTTTTCACCGTCACCCAGCCAATAACGACTTTCAATACCCGTTTTATCCAAAAGTCGGTTAATTGTTTTTAAGGTCTTGGCTAAATCACCCTGAAAAGTCTCTTTCGAATTTTTTTCGACTAACTCAATGATATCTTGGTTAGTCACACATCTTGATGGCAGTACTCCAGAAATCCCAATAATTTTCATGCAAACGTCCTCGGAATAGCAAAATAGTAGATTTGTTTATTCAAGAAAAAAGCCGCCATGAATAAATTAAATCCTATAAATTCAATAGATTTAAATATTCAAAAAAACAATAATTAAGGCAAAGGATATAACATCAAAAAAATACCGTTTTCTTACACCTCAGATTTATATATAGCGAAAACTTTCCCGCTGCGAATTTGTTTTGAATTGTAATATTTTTAACATAGTTTTATTTTTATAAAAACAGAATAAAGGCTATTTTATATATTCATGTCATTATAAATCTTGATGGTTAATAATTATGATTATTAATTGATATTATTGTGTGATTTTTTATTACTGAGAAATCATAATTTTTTCAAATCGATATTTATTACATATGTATTAAAAATAGCATTAAACAGTCTATTAAAAAACATGACAAATAATAAAAACCATAATAAGAGAAGGCTTATTAGTTACATTGATCTGTTTTTTTCACTCAATATATTCAATTGTAAGCACTGATTACTCAGTTTTGCCGGCAAAAAACCTAGATTAATATGCTAAACTGAAGCATAATATTAACAATAAAAAGGATTTAATGCTGACAGGGTGTTTTGAACGAAGGCCAGCGTGACAATGTACACAATTTCTCGCTCAGGTTGTTTCAATTGTTAATATCATAAAAGCTCATAATACCTTCGCATTAAGATTAAATTACATTATTTATCAATATGATACAGTTTTCTCTATTTTCTTTTTTACAACAATTCCCTTTACCATTTTTCATTGGGAACAATAAGTAGCGATTTCTTCTTTATAAAGAAGTTGTTCTCTCAAAAACCCTACCAAGTGGAATATTTAAGGAAATTTTTTCTCTTTGGGATCCTTTACTATTAGCGCGAGATAATTCACTTATTAAAAAAGTGGTTATTGAGTGTTTACGTGATGTGTTTCTCTCTGTACCTGTTTCGATACTTATTACAATGCCAAAGATGTAAGCGAGAGCTATTATGAAAACAGCAGTAAAAAACGATGATGTTATGCCCCATTTATCTCGGGCAGCCAAACGCGCCAACATGACGGAAGCTGAATGGAAGCAAGCGATAAAATTTGACCGGACTGACATCGGTTGGGTCATCATGAGTATTGGCATGGCAATCGGGGCTGGAATTGTTTTCTTGCCTGTTCAGGTCGGGCTGATGGGGTTGTGGGTCTTCCTGCTGTCCTCCATTATTGGCTACCCAGCCATGTATCTCTTTCAACGGCTTTTCATCAATACCCTCGCAGAATCCGTAGAATGCAAAGATTATCCCAGTGTAATCAGTGGATACCTTGGCAAAAATTGGGGCATTTTATTGGGGGTGCTCTACTTTATTATGCTGGTGATCTGGATGTTCGTTTATTCCACCGCCATAACCAATGATAGCGCATCTTACTTGCAAACATTTGGCGTTACCGAAGGATTGATGTCAGACAACCCATTTTATGGCTTGGTGTTAATCTGCCTCTTAGTTGCCATCTCTTCCCGTGGGGAACGGTTATTATTCAGGCTATCCAGCCTGATGGTTATGACCAAATTATTTGTTGTCGCTGCATTGGGTTTATCCATGATTGGTATGTGGCACCTGTATAATATTGGTGTACTGCCCCCGATGGGTCTATTGATCAAAAAAGCCATCATTACATTACCCTTTACACTCACGTCGATTTTGTTTATCCAAACGCTAAGCCCAATGGTAATTTCTTACCGCAATCATCAGAAAAATCGTGAAGTTGCCCGCCACAAAGCGCTGAGGGCCATGAATATTGCCTTTGCCGTCTTGTTCGGGACAGTATTTTTCTATGCCATCTCTTTTACTCTGGCAATGGGGCATGATGAAGCAGTCAAAGCCTATGAGCAGAATATCTCAGCACTGGCGATCGCCGCTCAATTCTTTCCCGGCGGATGGGTAATCGTTGTCAGTGTCATGCTCAATATCTTCGCGGTAATGACGGCTTTTTTTGGTGTTTATCTCGGGTTCCGCGAAGCGAGTCAGGGAATTGCCATGAATATTCTCAGTCGCATCATGCCTGCCGAAAAAATCAATGAGAAATGGGTGCAAAAAGGCATCATGGTTTTCGCCATTTTACTGGCATGGAGCGCCATTATCCTGAATGCACCAGTGTTGAGCTTTACTTCCATCTGTAGCCCAATATTTGGCATTGTAGGCTGTCTGATCCCGGCTTATCTGGTCTATAAAGTCCCCAGTTTGCATCACTACAAAGGCGCATCGCTCATCCTGATTATTTTTACCGGGTTCCTGTTGTGCATTTCTCCTTTTCTGGCTTTCTCCTGACACAAAATGCATTCGTATATACGAAAGCGATATCCAGAAGAATAATTACGATACCTGATGAATTTCAAGGGGCAGCCAATAGCGCTGCTGCTTGAAAGACACAAGGCAGATCAGTTTTGTCACTAAGGTTTGTTTGTATGAGTCAAAAACAACACACACGGCTGTGGAATGAATTTATCCGGGCAGTCAAAAAAGAAGTGAAACCCGCAACAGGATGTACAGAGCCTATTTCGCTGGCACTGGCGGCGGCCAAGGCAGCGTCTTATCTATCTGGCTCTGCCCAGCGTATCAGCGCCCGGGTTTCGCCTAACTTAATGAAAAATGGCATGGGCGTTACTGTGCCGGGCACTGGGATGGTTGGGTTGCCCATTGCCGCCGCACTGGGTGCTTTGGGCGGCGATCCTGATGCGGGCTTGGAAGTTTTGCAACATGCAACGCCAGAACATATTGTTCAAAGTAAAAAATTATTACAGCAAGGTGCTGTTACCGTCACTATTCAGCAACCTTGTGAACAAATCTTATATTCTGAAGCCACGGTCTTTTATCAGGATGAATCAGCGACGGTGACTATCGCCGGCAGCCACACCCAGATTGTGAAAATTGTCCATAACAGCCATGTTATTTTCGATAAATCATCACAGGTTAGCCGAGCTGAATCCCCTGTTTCCACTGAGTCTGCCGATGAAACCGAATATTGCCTTAAGCAAGCCACTGCTTTTCAGGTTTATGAGTTTGCAATACAGGCACCTTATGAAGATATCCACTTTATACTGGAATCGGCCCGCTTGAATGATGCTCTGTCTCAGGCCGGCTTAACGACCCAGTATGGATTACACATCGGCATGACTTTACAGCGCCAGCGTGATAGAGGATTACTGGCACGGGATTTACTTTCCGACATTATGATCCGCACTTCTGCGGCTTCAGACGCCCGCATGGGGGGCGCGGTTTTACCCGCCATGAGTAATTCAGGTTCCGGCAACCAAGGCATTGCAGCAACGATGCCTGTCGTTGTTGTTGCTGAACATTTGGGATGCAGTAAAGAGCAATTGGCTCGGGCTTTGATGCTGTCACACCTGATGGCGATTTATATTCACAATAAATTACCCACACTCTCTGCCCTTTGTGCGGCGACTACCGCCTCAATGGGAGCCGCAGCGGGCATCGCATGGTTGATTGAAGCAGATTATCGCCCTGTCGCGATGGCAATTTGCAGCATGATCGGTGATATCAGTGGGATGATTTGTGATGGTGCTTCCAATAGTTGCGCAATGAAAGTTTCAACCAGTGCCAGCGCCGCCTATAAGGCCGTATTAATGGCATTGGACGGCAGTTGTGTCCGAGGCAGTGATGGCATTGTTTCCGATGACGTAGATCAATCCATCGCCAACCTCTGTTCTCTGGCTCGCCATTCGATGCAACAAACAGATATACAGATCATCGAAATTATGGCGCACAAAGCCAGTTTCGCTTAATTCATTTATACAGGCCAAAAAACTTTCTTTTGTTGTTTTTCTGGCCTATATAAATTCATATTCAATAATGTTTAATTTCTATAAGTCATCATCTAAATGGTGAAATAATATTTAATTTTTAGCAAAGATAATTTTCTTGAATAAAATATGACAAATTACGTCAGTAATAATTATATTTTTTAAATATTCACAATAATAGTAAACTTGTGAAACAATAACATTTGATACAAATAAGAGATAAATTACACAATCACCCTATCTAAAAATCCCTCCCCTAAACTTTTTAAACTTCGTCTTTGTTTATGTCTTCAACACAAACAAATCAGAATAAAAAATCAATATTAATTTTTAAACAAAATATTATACCGAGTGACTTGCAAAAGCGATCATTTTAAAAGCAAAATAAAGCCATTACCTAAACGATTTAGATAAATCATTTACTTTTTTAGGTAAATGCAGTAAAAATATGAAATCACCACACCCAAAAGGAACTTTGTAAGAATAAAAATCTAAAAATAAAACCAAGTTAAAAAATTAGTTGTAAAGTTCAATAGAAAGATTTTTTTGAGTGGAATTCTATTTGTGATTGTCCCATTCTGTACGACAGAACCACACAGCACATATTTATACGATTTCAATTAGTATTTTCATTAAAAATAATGACGAATAGAAGCAGCGAATTTTTTATTTGCGGTATTCCAATTAAATTAATCTGGTATTTTATCAATCATGTTCAAAAAACACTGGTGGTTTATTGTATTCAATTGGTTTAAATACCTTGCGATTTACAATTACTCTATCTGATGTCATAGGAATGATAATGTCATGAAGCAACGTAAATTTTTAACCCGATACGAAATAGATGCAATTTTGGCAGAAACAAAACAAGGACGTCATGCTGAAAGGGATTACTGCATGCTATTAATGTGTTTTATTCACGGATTTAGGGTAAGTGAGCTGTGCAATCTGCGTTTATCTGATCTTGATTTAAACTCAGCAATTATTCATATCAGGCGGTTGAAAGGAGGGCTTTCTACCACGCACCCTTTGATTCCAGAAGAAATTGAAGCGCTACATAATTGGCTTATTATTCGTCAAAAATGGCGGGAAGCCGATTCACCTTGGGTATTTCTTTCCCAAAAATCGGGAGCAGTTTCACGGCAACAAGTTTATGGATTACTGAAACGTTATGGCAAACAGGCATCAGTCAGTGTTTCCCCACACCCTCATATGTTAAGGCATGCCTGTGGCTACGCGCTGGCAGACCTCGGTCGTGATACACGATTGATTCAGGATTATCTAGGGCATCGCAACATTTCACATACCGTCATTTACACCGCCAGTAATGTGAAACGTTTTTCCAGAATTTGGGAGACACACTCGAAATGAATGGTTTATTTTCCCTTAAATTTTTTCACTAACATGATTTGTTATTGTAACAATCTCCACTCATTCGTTTGTGGAGATTGCCTGTGAATGACAAAGATAAAATGAATACAACAAACAATTTATCCTATCCCAAATTAAGTCATTATTTTTACACATATGATAAATTCGGTTTATGTATGAATTTAATTTGCCCTGTATTGCAATTGTTAAAATATTAATTTTATTTTTACATAAAATTAAATCTAATAACGAGAATATATAATTCTCCTTTTACACATGAGCAGCGAATTTATACAAATTATTTCACTGCTCAATAAAAAATATGAGATGAGGGATGACAATACCGCACTCTATATGCCCTGCGATCCCTCTAGCCATTCATTCCATAGGCCATTATTTATAGGACATCAGTTTACGGACAATGCCGCAAATTTTTCGCGAATTTTCTGTTCCGGTAAATCCATGCCAATGAAAACCAGCACACTTTCCCGTGTTTCATCAGGCTTCCACTCTCTATCCCAATCCGCGCTATAAAGGCGCTGTACTCCCTGAAACAGTAAGCGGCGAGACTCATTTTTAATAGCCAATATTCCTTTGTAACGCAGCAAATTATCCGCAAAACTCAATAACAGCTCTTCCATTAGGTCAGAAACAGCAACCAGTTCAACCGGATGGGATAGATTAACCACTATCGACCGAATGGTATTTTGTTGCTTAGGGGCGAAGCGGAATACAGGTGCCGAAATAGTCAGGTGATCATTCAGCATGAAACCGTCAATATTGAACAGTATGCTTAAATCTGCCTCCCCCTGAATGACTTTATAAATAGGTGCCTTCACATTAATTCGTTGCAGACGTTCCAGCAAAACCTCATGATCTGACGCAATATCGGTTTTCGTCAGAAGCACCCTATCGGCGTATCCTACCTGTGCCTGAGCAATGGGAAAGCGATCTAATTGCTGATCTGCGTGGGCAGCATCCACCAACGTAATAATCCCATCCAATAAAAAACGCTGACACAAGACTTCATGGGAGAAAAAAGTCTGCGTGATTGGGCCGGGATCGGCCATTCCCGTACATTCGATAATCAAGCGGTCAAAATAGATTTGGCCTTTATCCATACTGTCCAGCAGATCAAGCAAGGCATCTTCCAGCTCATTTGAACGGCTACAACAAATACATCCATTGCTTAATGTTTTAATTTGAGTCGCGCGATCACCGATTAATTCGTTATCAATGGGAACCTCACCAAACTCATTTTCAATGACCGCAATTTTATAGCCGTGCTCGGCATTGAGAATATGACGCAACAGCGTCGTTTTACCTGATCCCAAGAAACCGGTCAGGATGGTAACTGATATTGGTTGCATTGTTAGTTTTCCGCTTGCTAATCGCTTTGCCTATCCATGTCATGGCTTTTTCAGCTCATTACTTTTTCAGTGCGTTACCTTTGTAGTTTCCTAGCAGCAACGCATGCCGCCTTTTCCATCACCGCCATAGCGAGCATTTTGGCGTTCACGAAAAAACTCTTCATAAGTCATATAAGGCTGATCAGGATGATTCTCTTTCATGTGTTGTACATAGGTATCGTAATCAGGAACACCAACCAACATACGAGCAGCCTGTCCCAAATATTTGCCTGCGCGGCCAAGATTGCCAAACATAGCTGTTCTCCAAGCGCATGGTTTGCAAAAACGCTATCTGCAAAAACGTTATTTACAAAAACATTGCCTACAAAAAATAGTTCTCAAAAAAATACCCCACATAATACAAAGCTGATTATGCGGGGTATAGCGTTTACTGATACGGCGTGATTTGGTTTATATCTTGGTTATATATCACATTACCTATCAAATCAGTGCGTAGAGGAAACTTTTACCCCACCTTCAGGAACCGGGACATAAGGTGTTTCTTTATCTGATCGCTCCGGATTTCTGTTCGCCTTTATCGCAACCTTGATACCGTAAACAATGATGCTATATACCACCACGAAGAACAGGACACTTAAACCCGCATTGGTATAATTATTCACCACAATATGGTTCATGTTGCTGATTTGCTGGGCTGTCAAATCAGCACCACCTTCAGCGATACGTTTCTTGTACTCTTTCGCAAGGAAGAGAAAACCTTCAAGGCGTGGATTATCACTGAATAATTTCAGCCCCAAAGCCCATGTCGTACAAATCAGTAACCAAACCGCAGGAACAACCGTTACCCAGATGTATTTGGTGCGCTTCATCTTGATTAATATGACCGTACCCAAGACCAGCGCAGCCGCCGCCAGCATCTGGTTAGAGATACCAAACAGTGGCCACAAGCTCTTAACGCCGCCCAATGGATCAACCACACCCTGATACAGCAGATAGCCCCATAAGCCTACACAGCCTGCCGTACCAATGATGCCGGCAATCAGGGAATCGGTTTTTTTGAGGAACGGAACAAAGTTACCCAAGAGATCTTGCAACATGAAACGGCCAGAACGCGTACCGGCATCCAATGCCGTCAGAATAAACAACGCTTCAAACAAAATCCCGAAGTGATACCAGAAACCCATGTCCGCCGCAGGAATTATCTGATGGAATACATGCGCGATCCCTACCGCTAAGGTAGGCGCTCCGCCAGCGCGGTTCAGGACAGAAGGTTCACCAATATCTTTTGCTGTTTGCAAAATTTGGTCAGGAGAAATAACAAAGCCCCAAGAACTGACTGTTGCCGCCGCATGGGTTGTTACCTCTTTCAGAGATTCCATGATCATCGGAGCTTCTGCCGTGCCCAAATTATGCAGGTCAGGCATTGTGATGCCCAGAGCCGCTGGGGGCGTATTCATGGCAAAATACAGGCCCGGCTCAATGATGGAAGCCGCAACCAGCGCCATAACCGCAACAAATGATTCCATCAACATGGCACCATAACCGATAAAACGGGCATCGGTTTCATTTGCCAGCAATTTAGGTGTTGTTCCCGAAGAAATCAGGGCATGGAAACCAGACACCGCACCACAGGCAATCGTAATGAACAAGAATGGGAACAGAGTCCCTTTCCAGACCGGTCCGCTGCCATCAATATATTGTGTTACTGCTGGCATTTTCAGCTCAGGGTTCAGGATAACAATCCCGATCGCAAGGCCAACAATCACACCGATTTTCAGGAAAGTTGCCAGATAATCACGTGGTGCCAGAATAAGCCAGACCGGCAACAATGCAGAGACAAAAGCATAGCCAATCAATGCATATGTAATGGTTGTGTCTTTGAAAGTCAATGCTGGGCCCCAATAAGGATCTGATGCCACAACCCCACCAAACCAAATGGCGGCAACTAGCATGAAAATACCCATGATTGAGACTTCACCCACACGTCCCGGACGGATATATCGCATGTAGATCCCCATGAAAAGCGCGATTGGTACAGTTGAGCAAACTGTAAATACGCCCCACGGGCTTTCTGCCAATGCCTTCACAACGATCAAGGCCAGCACCGCCAGAATAATGATCATGATTAAGAAACATCCAAACAGGGCTATCGTACCCGGTACGCGCCCCATTTCTTCTTTAACCATTTCACCTAATGACGAACCGTTGCGACGGGAAGAGATGAACAGCACCATAAAGTCCTGCACAGCTCCGGCAAGAACCACACCCGCCAACAACCACAACGTTCCCGGCAGATACCCTACCTGTGCTGCTAAAACCGGCCCGACCAACGGCCCTGCCCCGGCAATGGCGGCAAAGTGGTGGCCAAACAACACATTTTTGTTGGTCGGAACATAATTCAATCCATCATTATTCACGACCGCAGGCGTTGCTCTGGTCGCATCCAGTTTCATCACCTTGGTTGCGATATAAAGACTGTAGTATCGATAAGCAACCAAATAAACCGCGACGGATGCAACAATGATCCACAGCGCACTGACATGTTCTCCCCGACGCAGCGCGACAACGCCAAGGCAAAATGCGCCAATAATCCCCAATATCATCCAGGGGATGTGTTTTAACAATTTATTATTGTTCATAAAACTTCCTTTCCAAGGTAAGACGAACAGCAAGTCACTATTTAATGTTTACTTCCTTTTCCATAAACCGGCTACTTAATAACCGGAAGGAAGTTACACCCACAAAAGGTATATACTCCTCGCCACATTGCCCTATGATATAAAACTTCCTTTTGACTATTAGCAGGATCTGGGCCAGCGGTTACATTCCCTATTAAGCGGTCAAAATCCTTAAATCAGTGGTCAACACACAGGAATAATGCAGCAAGTTTTGTGAAGTAACTCACTGCTTATAAGTTCATTTGTTAATTCAGGTTGATGGCATCATCCTGTAATTGTGTAAAGTCTTTGTATTCACCGCTGAATGAAATCACAGTATGTTGATCCTGACATTCTTGGTTGGAAAACCAATTACATTCAGAGGTCAGGCGCGGCTCCATAACGCCTAACCATGTAGCGAGCATGGGCAACAGATGCAAACCATTGCGATCGGCATCCACAGTACTTTTATCGGAATAGTCATAACCCGTGACAATAAAAGGAACTTGATAATTCTGTTTATGATCATCGCCATGCGTCAAATTTTCACTATCCGTGTTTTTACCGACAAACGACAACCCATGATCTGAGAAATAGAGCATCGTCCAATGTAATTTATTTTGATTGGCTGTGTTTTCAATTTCAGCCAGCAAACTATCGGTATTCTGGATACTCTGGATATAGCACGAGATATTTTGGGAATGAAAATAGGTCGTGTAGTGTTCATTGGTTCTTGCACAAGGTTGTGGATGTGAACCCATTAAATGAATGACAATCAGCTTTCTTTTTTTATCCTGCTGAGAATTATCCTGTTTCTTTAACGCATTGCGGATATAGGGCAATAAGTTCTCATCTGGCATATAACTACGGTCATCCGAACTGCCTTCCTTTAAAAAAGTATGATGATTGGCTTGTTGCCCAATCAGCGCGACCGGAGAATCAAACCCTCCTTTCATGCCTTGGTTGGAAAGCCAATATGTCTCAAACCCCGCTTTTTTCGCCAGTGAAATGATACTGTTGTTCAATTGAATTTCATTGGCATCGCGAAGAGCCAAAGAGTTCGTCAGCGATAACTGAGTTGAAGGAGCTGAAGAAATATAATGGGTGAATTTGGTTACATTGGCTTTCTCTAGCCATGGCGTATTTTGAATCGGAAAACCATAACCATGCAGGAAATCTTTTCGTGCACTTTCACCAATGACCATTATGTATGTGTCATATTTTTCATCTTTGATAACCGGCTGCCAATCATCCTGATTTTTTATGATTTTGGCAAAGCGACTATTTTCTGACATCACTTGTGTATAGCTGGAATAAGCATCGCTGAAAAAACGGATTTCGGGCAGGCTTATCCCCAAAAGTATCGAGCTATCGCTAAAATTTGATTTAATATACCCTTTAACTGGTGACCAGAAAGCCGGAATGAAAAACAGAGCAAATAACCATTTTTTGCCTTTGCCTGATAACGTAATGTTTAATTTAATTGAAAACACCATCAGAACCAGAATGGCTATCGCAGTTAAATAAGTTGAAAGCGGAAGCCCTGTGATATATTCCCACGTTTCATTCTTATTCGTATAGATCAACGAACCTACAGCATTGATATCGGGATAACCATAGTTGAGGCCAATTGGCGTATACGCCACACCTACCAATGAAAAAAATATAATCAGGAATACATATAGTTGTTTATTAATTGCACCGATTAATAAAAAAAACATATAGGCACTGAAAACATATATCAATTTTAATTGATATCCCAAACTTTGGTGTATTAGGAAGACAAGTAAAAAAAGAGCAATAAAATAAGAAAATTTATTACTTTTTTGGAAAAAAGACATAGTAACCCTGTAAATTTGTAGCACGCATTAAAATAGAATCAACTCAGCAATGCCGGCTGAATTGTTTATTACATTCTTGATTTGATATACCCATTGGATTTCAAGATGCAGCGCGACGGCAAGAAACAACAAATCCGCTTTCGACGGAATTGCCCGGCCTAAAGCTGCCCTCCGGTAAAAGACCGGAGGCTTACATTAATCCCCAGAAGATAGATAACCACATATTTATAAAACGGTGGCTGGAGTAAGCAAAGCTGAAAAACACTGTAACTTGAAATACGGCAGGTGTATTTTAACCCAATACGATATATTCACAATATTGGGTTAACGTACTGGAAGAGGTGTTTAACGATGGATTGACAGAAAATGTTCGAAAGCCTCGCGCTCTTCATCCCGTAAAGTCAGCACCTTGAAGCCATCACTCGTCACCAAAATAGTATGCTCAAATTGAGCCGATAGACAACGATCTTTCGTTGTCACTGTCCAGCCGTCTTTATGTAACTTAATATCCTTTTTGCCTTGGTTAATCATGGGCTCAATGGTAAAAGTCATCCCTTCTTCCAAGACTATTCCTTCACCTGCCTTGCCATAATGCAAAACTTGCGGCTCTTCATGCATCGTGCCGCCAATACCGTGACCACAATATTCACGCACTACTGTATAATTATTCGCTTCAGCATGTTGCTGTATCGTATGACCGATATCTCCCAAGGTCGCCCCCGGTTTCACAATCTGAATCGCTTTATATAAGCATTCCTGCGTTACATCGACTAAACGCTGCGCATGGGAAGGAACTTCACCGACACAAAATGTAATGCTGCTATCGCCATAATAACCCTCTTTTTTGACGGTCACATCGACGTTGACAATATCCCCGTTCTTTAATTTTTTATCAGAAGGCCAACCGTGACAAACAACATGGTTTACCGACGTGTTGGCGGTATAAGGAAAACCGTATTGGCCCAAACTTCCCGGAATGGCATCAAGAGTATTGATAATGTAGTCATGACAAAATGAATCGATTTCAAGTGTGGTTATGCCCGGCACGATGATGGGACGGACGGCTTCAAGCACCTGCCCTGTCAGACGCCCCGCGATTTCCATTTTTTTTATTTCATCCGCGTTTTTTATCAATATTCTGTTGCTATTTGCCATTTGTTTTTCTCTTAATGTTATCCCCTTCGTCTTTCAAGTTGCCTCTTTGTTGGCTGCACTCATTCACCCCGGTTACATAGTTATCTATGCTCCCGGAGATGAATTCCCTTGCCGCCGCGATGCAACTTGAAATTCATTGGGTATATAACCAATTATTTTCAAATTGCTTCGCAGCGGTACACTTTG
>NZ_VCDN01000006.1:0-13910 GCF_033949405.1 Xenorhabdus santafensis
TTTACAGTAAATGGATTTATTTTACACCTATGGATTGAATTCTTTACGATGCGTGGTATGTTATCCATCCAGACACATGACAACGTAAACAGACATAATTAGGCAGGTAGAGAAATGATCATGCAAAAAGATGCACTTAATAACGTTCATATCCTTGATGAACAAGTTCTTATCACACCAGAAGAACTGAAACAGAAATACCCACTGAGTCGCAACGATCTGCATGCCATCACAAACGCACGAAATACTATCGCTGATATCATTCAGCATCGTGATCCCCGTTTATTAGTGGTATGCGGTCCATGTTCAATCCATGATGTGGATGCTGCTCTTGATTATGCCCGCCGTTTGAAGGCTCTCTCTGCTGAGTTGAGTGATTGTCTGTACATAGTTATGCGTGTCTATTTTGAAAAACCTCGTACAACAGTTGGTTGGAAAGGTTTAATCAGTGATCCTTACATGGATGGTTCATTTGATATGGACGCAGGGTTACATATCGCCCGCGGCTTGTTATTGAATTTAGTCAAAATGGGGTTACCACTGGCGAATGAAGCACTCGATCCCAATAACCCACAATATTTAGGTGATTTGTTCAGTTGGTCAGCAATAGGTGCCAGAACAACGGAATCCCAGACTCACCGCGAAATGGCATCTGGCTTATCTGTGTCGGTTGGGTTTAAAAATGGGACGGATGGGAATTTGAATACTGCAATTAATGCCATGAAAGCGGCTGCAATGCCTCATCGTTTTATGGGCATTAATCAAGCAGGCCAAGTTTGTTTACTACAAACCCAAGGCAACCCGAATGGACATGTTATTTTGCGTGGTGGTGCGGAACCCAACTACAGTGCCGAACATGTAGCAGACTGTGAACGTCAAATGCTTAAAGCAGGGTTAACACCATCACTGATGATTGATTGCAGCCACGGTAATTCCAATAAAGATTTTCGTCGGCAGAGCATTGTTGTCGATTCGGTTGCCGAGCAGATTATGGATGGAAACCAGTCTATCATTGGTATTATGCTAGAAAGCCATATTAATGCAGGTAACCAATCTTCTGAGCAGCCCCGCTCTGAAATGAAATATGGTGTTTCAGTCACTGACGCTTGCATTGATTGGCAAGCAACGGAGCAGGTTTTAAGGAAACTGCATCAACAAGTTGCTCCGCATTTGGCAAATAGGAACATCGTAATGGAAAAAGCAGGGTAATCAAGATGGCTACAGAATTGTCCGAACTGAGAGAAAAAATTGACGAAGTAGACAAAGCCTTGCTGACTTTGCTCGCAAAGCGCATGAGTTTAGTTGCACAAGTCGGAGAAATAAAAAGTCAGTTTGGGTTGCCTATCTATGCGCCAGACAGAGAAGCCTCGATGCTGGCTTCTCGTCGGCAAGATGCAGAAAAGATGGGAATTCCGCCTGATCTGATTGAAGATATCTTGCGTCGTATCATGCGAGAATCGTATGTCAGTGAAAACAATAAAGGCTACAAAAAATTGCTTCCTCATCTGGGGCCTGTCGTTATCGTCGGCGGTTCGGGCAAAATGGGGAAACTGTTCAACCGTGTATTGGTTCTGTCTGGTTATGAAGTCCGGGTGCTTGAAGCTGATGACTGGGGTAACGCGGAATCTATATTGGCAGATGCTGGAATGGTGATTATCAGTGTTCCTATTCATCTGACAGAGGAAGTTATTCGTCGGTTACCTCCTTTGCCGAAGCAATGCATTTTGGTCGATTTAGCTTCTATTAAACACAGGCCGTTAAACGCGATGCTTGAAGTGCACGAAGGGCCGGTTTTAGGGCTGCATCCTATGTTTGGGCCAGATGTAGGTAGCTTTGCCAAGCAAGTTGTTGTGTATTGTGATGGGCGCCAACCAGAAGCATATCAATGGTTTTTGGAGCAAATTGTGGTATGGGGTGCACGTTTGCATCAAATAAGCGCAGAAGAACATGATAAAAATATGGGCTTTATTCAGGCTCTGCGCCACTTCACGACATTTTCATATGGAAAGCATCTGGCAAAAGAAGGGGTTGATTTGCAGCAATTGCTTTCATTGTCTTCGCCTATCTATCGATTGGAGTTAGCGATGGTGGGAAGGTTGTTTGCACAAGATCCTCAATTGTATGCTGATATCATTATGTCCAGTCCTGAGAATATTGAATTGATACGCAGCTACCACCAAAGTTTTGGCCAGGCTTTGGCAATATTGGAAAACCAAGATAAGGCGGCTTTCATTGCCAGTTTTAACCAAGTAAGTGAATGGTTTGGTGATGAAGCAACTCGGTTTATGAAGGAAAGCCAGGTTCTTTTACAGCAGGCCAATGACAACAGAATATAATCCATTGATAAATTGGATATTGGAACCGGATGAAAAAACATCCGGTTTTTTATATGTGCGTTGGGCATGGTGTGTAGTGCTGTTTTTTCTTGTGGTGTCTAACAGACGATTCAAAGGGAAATATTTTCTACAATACCAATGCTTGTTCAAGCAACCGCAACCATTAGCATCGATGAAGGCACTCATATTGAACTTAAAGAAAGTGTGGAAGCAAGATTCATGTAATGTGGTATCTCTATGGGAGAAGGTTGAAATTAACCAATTAGAATTGAGTAAAAATACGATAAGCAGAGATTTTAATGGTCGCTAAATCCAAATTATTCGTAACGAATTTGAATAGTGATCTTTATCTAACTATCAAAATATTACTTATCTTAAGAATTTTTTAAATAATTTATATTACTAAGTAGTGTTATTCATGAATAATCCATTATAAATAAATCACATTAGGTAATGTTTAATTATACTTGCCATTTATAAAAGTAGATTTAATTTAATGCAATTTTTGGCAGAGGGTCTATTCTGTAAGATACTCTTTATAAGATATTTTATCTTTCATAAAGAGCTGTTTACTATAAAACTGATTCTATTCTAATAAAATAAGTAACTTGCAAATATGACAACAAATACACTTGCACTCTCTAAAAGAAAGGGCTTCTTAAATCGTATTGAACGTATCGGTAACGTTATGCCCGATGTTACAATGCTATTTATTTACGCTCTAATCATCTGTTGGTTTTTATCTTATCTACTTTCATTCGTGGATTTTAATTATTATCATCCCGTTTCGAAAGAAAAAATCTCTGTTGTAAATATGTTTAACTATGAAGAAATCATATTATTCATTACTGCGGCAGTGAAAAATTTTATTAATTTTCCCCCACTCGGAATAACCGTTGTGGCAACTTTGGGGATTGGAATTGCTGAAAGTAGCGGTTTTATTAATACCGCATTGAAAAAAATGCTTTCGTTCATCTCTCCGAAAATGCTGGCGCCAACGGTTGTTTTTGTGGGAATAGTGTCACATCTCGCATCAGATTCAGCCTATGTGATCCTTATGCCTGTTTCTGCCATGATGTTTTACGCCAGTGGCCGCCATCCATTGGCAGGCATAGCAGCAGCATTTGCGGGCCTTGCGGGAGGCTTTACTGCAAGCTATACGCCATCAATCATCGACCCAATCATGCAAAGTTTTACGCAAGATGCGGCACAGATGATGGCTCCGGGCTATAGCGTTAACGTATTGTGTAACTACTTCTTCAGTTTAGGCGGCACATTTGGTGTTATTTTTATTTGCTGGTTTATTACTGAAAAAATTGTTGAGCCTTGGTTAAATAAAAACTGCCCAATTACAGAAAATGATGTCGATACTGGCGAGGAACAAAATTTAAGTGAGATTTCACCTACCGAGCACCGCGCATTCCGTGTTTCTGGATTACTTCTTTTAGCATTAGCTATAGGGTTATTTGCTTTGCTATGGCCTGAAAACTCACCGCTGCGAGGGCCGGATGGCAGTTTAACAAGCCCGAAAGCACCCATTATGCAAATTATTGTGCCATTACTGTTTCTGTTTTTTACTATTCCAGGAGTCATTTATGGTTACATGACTAAATCTTTCACTTCGACAAAAGATGTAGTGAAAGCGATGGAAAATATCACGAAGTCATTAATTCCATTTATTGTTTTCGCTTTCTTTGCAGCACAGTTCCTTTATTCATTCCAACATTCAAATCTTGGCACACTATTGGCACTGTCAGGAGCCGAGCTATTGCGTACCTTGAATATGCCGGCTGGGTTGACAGTATTTGGTGTCATTTTATTGACTGCGATACTGAATATTATGATCACATCAGCGACCTCAAAGTGGGCAATTATGGCACCAGTATTGGTTCCGATGTTAATGGCGGTGGGGATTTCACCTGAGTTAACTCAGGCAGCATTCCGCGTGAGTGACTCTGCGATGAACGTTAGCACGCCAATGTTCCCGTTCTATCCTCTGATCCTGATGTATTGCCAAAAGTACTATAAAAATGCGGGTATCGGGACACTGTGTTCCATGATGATACCGTTCACTGTAGGTCTGTTAGTGATTCTGACTGCAACGTTATATGTGTTCTGGGCATTTGAAATTCCAATTGGTTTTGACAGCGGTTACACATGGCAGCCTGGATCGTAATCAAGTTGAATAGTAAGGGGGAATAAAAAAATGAATGAATTAGGCAAACAACTCGAACAACGTTTCTTTCGTTACTTGGCGATTGAAAGCCAAAGCAATCCTGCGAGCACGGTCGTTCCAAGTACGGAAGGGCAGCGTGACCTAGCAAAACTTTTGGCTAAAGAACTTGAATACTATGGTTTAAAAGACATTTATATCGACGACCACGCTATTTTGTATGCAGTTCGTTTGGGTAATAAGCCATCAGCGCCAAAAATTGGTTTTGTCACTCACTTAGATACTGTTGATGTGGGCCTGTCTCCAGTTATCAAGCCGCAAACTTTAAAATATGAAGGCAAAGATTTGTGCTTGAACATACAAGAAGATATATGGTTTAAAAAGGAAGAGCATCCAGAAGCCGCTCCGTATATTGGCGAAGAGATCATTTTCAGTGACGGTACCAGCGTGTTGGGGGCAGATAATAAAGCCGCAGTCACTGTCGTGATGGAGTTAATGGATAGACTGCAAAATGCCGATTTTGACTGTGGCGATATCTACGTTGCATTTGTTCCTGATGAGGAAATTGGCCTGCGCGGCTCTAAAATCATGGATTTGTCACGTTTTAAAGTCGATTTCGCTTACACCATTGATTGTTGTGCGTTAGGTGAAGTGGTTTATGAAACCTTTAATGCGGCCTCCATTGAAGTCACTATTAAAGGCGTGACTGCACATCCAATGTCAGCAAAGAATGTGATGTTAAACCCAATTCGCGTGGCACATGACTTTATTGGTTGCTTTGACCGCTTTGATACACCAGAGCACACCGAGCACCGCGAAGGTTATTTCTATGTCACTGATTTGGTTGCTAATCCAGATAATGCAAAAATCAAAATGGCAATTCGTGACTTTGATCGTACAAGTTTTGATGCACGTAAACGTTATATCGGTGAAGCAATTGAACTTATCAGAACACGCCACCCACGTGCGAAAATCGATTTCAAAATTGAAGATGTGTATAGCAACATCAGTGATTCACTCAGTGATGACCGTACTGCTATTGATTTAATTTTCGATGCACTGAAAGTACAAGATGTTGAGCCTAAAGTTATTCCAATGCGTGGTGGTACGGATGGTTCTGCGTTATCCGCTCGCGGTATTCTGACTCCTAACTATTTTACTGGTGCACTGAACTTCCATTCGCGTTTTGAATTTTTACCAATCAACTCATTCGAGAAAAGCTATTTGGTTTCAGAGACTATTTGCCGTTTAGTTGGGCAAAAATAACCATTTAATTTGAAGTGACGCCCGTGGAGGAATTCCTGTACCCGAACCAAAGTGTTAATACGGACAAGGAAATAGAAAGCGCATGGAGGTTGGTGAACAACCAATAGTTAATTATATGAACCAAGCGAAAAAGGCTGCATTGTTTAGAAACTTGCCCTAATACCACGATCGTAGCAGTAACGATATTTCCGTATTAACACGAAGCACAATATACGGCACCGTATGTACGGTGCCGTAAGAAGACGACAGGAGCAGAATTAGATGGGATCGGCAGGAACAACATTTTCTGATGGATAGCATCCCAGTACTTTCAAAAAGTGGGTGATTTCTGTCAGTTCTTTAAGGGCTTGTTGCATATTCATGGAACGAAGGTTGTCTTGCACATCAATATAAAACATTTCTTCCCACGGTTTACCGTTAATCGGGCGGGATTCCAATTTTCTCATGACAATATCATGCTTTTTCAAGATCATGAGTGCATCAACCAAAGCACCGGCCTGCTGCCCTGTTGACATAATAAACGTGGTTTTGGCCGGAACCTGCGCCGATACGTCAATAGATTTACGGGCTACAACAATAAAGCGCGTGCTATTGTCTTGCTGGTTTGCCAGATCATTTTCTAAAACTTGTAATCCATAGAGGGCACCACCAGCTTCACTGCCGAGTGCAGCAACTTCTGGCGAATTAAGTTCAGCCACTTTTTGCATGGCAGCAGCCGTACTTTCACAATAAATGATATTCCAATGAGGGTACTTATTGAGATATTGGCTACATTGCTGGAAAGGTTGAGAATGGCTATAAACGGTTTTTATTCTGGAGATATCAGTCTGCTCAGCGACTAATAAACAGTGATTTATCGGCAGAGTCATTTCCCCGACAAGGGATAAAGGCGTATGTTGCAATAGATCATAAACTTCATTGATCGCCCCGGAACTGGTGTTTTCCAGCGGCAGAATGCCGTAATCGGCTTGGCCAATCTCAACCAATGAAAAAATATCTGCAAATTTGTGGCAGCTACACTCAATCAACTGATTAAAGTGGCGGGCAGCAAATTGGCGGGCGGCGATATGGGAATAGGAACCTTTGGGGCCCAGAAACGTAATACGGGCAGAATCGTAAGGGGTTTGATTCAGATGTTGTTGTAACAGTGCTTGTTGGGTGAGAACTGAGTCCTCAATGATCATCTGGAACAACCGTGTAATATAAAATCCGTCTAATCCACGGGATTTACCTTTAGCTATCAGTACATTCAATAGCTCTCGTTCACGATTTTTATCTCGGATAGGGCGATGGTCAAGCAATTTGGCTTGAGCGATACCGCCCGCCAGTTGACGGCGCCTGGCAAGCAAATCCAGTAACTCTGCATCAATACTACTAATTTGTTCTCGTAAATTAACTAAATCTTGTTCCATAGTATGTTCCTGACATTCTTATTATGGGCATAGCGTATTGTAGTTATGAATATGGCCTGTAAAACAAAAAAACCTCCCGTTGGTAGGGAGGTTTTTTTGTTCGTCTGCTTATCTTTCTTCTCAAACAAAAAAGCCTCCTCGTGGGAAGGTAAAAAAGAAAAATAAGAAAGACAAAGTGATAGTCATTTGGTCTGTTTGTACATTAATTTATGATTTCAATAATGTACTTTAATTAACCTATTTGGAGATGAGTGTCAACAGAAGGCTTTTGCTTCTTCCATTTTTCACATTATTGCTGCTTCACTGGCTATTTTGTATATAAACAAAATATAAAAACGCGCTCATTGAGAGCGCGCTAGAAATGGGATAAGTGTGATTATACTTCCAGATTAAGATTTGAATCTTTAACACTGTTATCTGCGCGGCGAGCTTCAGGCTTGTGTTGCACTTTATTGAGCTGACGCTCTAATTTCGCTAATAGCTCGTTAATAGCCGCATACATATCTTCATGTTTGGCACTGGCAACCAATGTCCCGTTTGGCGTACCAATAGTGGCATCAACCAGAAATCCTTGCGGTTCTTTTGAGAGTACGATATGTGGATTAATTAGATTGACTTGCCATTTGCCCAACTTATTTAGACGGTCTTCTACATGGCTACGAATTGCGGGGGTAATTTCCATTTGTTTACTGGTAATGTTTACTAACATATAGTTACCTCTTTAATGTTGCTCCGTCTTCGATGAATTCAGCATACCGCTCTTTTACGTAAAAAGAATGATCTAAATCACTTTTATCGAGTGATTTTGGAAGTTAGTGGCAGAAGTGTGATGCTCAAAAAAGATATGGAGAATATTTGTTGCTAAGTGGGGAATTATGCGTCATTATCGGTCAGTTATGGTATTATAAAATTCAGTGATAATCACTGATTGTTACCTACTTTTAATGTAAGAATTTTTAAAAAACATAATGTACATGTTGTTGGTTTTTTTGTCTGGGTGGGATAAAAATAACAAAAAGGTAAAAGCCCAAATCCGATAAGAATCAAATTGTTTCCAAAAAAACAGCAGCCATATGGCTGCTGTTTTTGATCTCATATCAAAGGTCTTATGTGCTTATATAGCTGGAATTCAGAGAGGGTTCGCTGCAATAAGTTGTGCTACCTTATTCGCTTCAGCTGACAGACCAAGCTTTTTATAGGCTGATTCCATATAAGGGAGAGCTTCCCGTGTGGCAGGAGCATCAGGATAATCTCGCAGCATTTGCTCTACTCGGTTGACTACAGCCACATAAGCGCTGCGTTTAGTGTAATACTTCACGACAGCAAGCTCGTATTTGGCTAAACGTTCTTTAAGAAACACCAAACGCTGAACGGAATCGGCAGAATATTGGCTATTTGGATAATAGCTTACGAGCTGACTAAAATCACGGAATGCGGCACGGGCATGTTCAGGATCACGATCTGAGCGGTCGATACCGAAAAAGCCCTGTAAGGCACTATCATCCAAAGCTTGTGATACCAATCCACGCATATATAACACATAATCGATATTTGGATGGGTTGGATTCAAACGCATGAAACGGTCAATGTATGTAAGTGCCAGTGGAAATTCAGCAGATTTGTAGTAGGCATAGATCAAATCAAGCTGAGCTTGTTGGGTGTAAGGACCAAAAGGATAACGGGTATCAAGAGATTCTAATTGCTTGATAGCCACTTTATAGTTACCTTCTTGCAGTTTTTGCTGCGCAGTGGAATAAATTTGAGATGGCGGGATGTCAGGAACAGCATCCTTATTGCTGGAGCATCCAGATAAAACCAGGCTCAATGTGGTCGCTGCCACCAGATATTTCATGCGAATCATCACGTGTTGATTATCCTCTGAGTGTTTTCTGGGAGACTGTCCATGAAGCTCCCGGCAAAATATAGGGTTACAATAGCACACTATTTTAAATGAAACGGCTTCGCCGTCAAAACTCAACGTAAAATATAGAAGTTATATATGGCACAACAAATCCGACTTAACGCAATAGTCGCTGAATCTCAGCTTGGTCAACGTTTAGATCAAGCATTAGCTGAATTGTTTCCCGACTATTCAAGATCACGTATAAAAGAGTGGATCTTGGACAATAAAGTTCAAGTTAATGGCAAATTAATTAGCAAACCCAAAGAAAAAGTTCTGGGCGGTGAAGAAATTGCCATTGATGCTATCATTGAAGAAGACTCGCGTTGGGAACCTCAGAATATAGAACTGAACGTTGTCTACGAAGATGACGATATTTTGGTAATCAATAAACCACGTGACTTGGTTGTCCATCCGGGAGCGGGCAATCCTGATGGCACAATATTGAATGCCTTGCTATACCGTTATCCTGAAATTGCAGACGTACCGCGTGCAGGTATTGTCCACCGTCTTGATAAAGATACGACAGGATTAATGGTTGTGGCAAAAACGGTACCAGCGCAAACTCGCTTGGTGGAATCTCTGCAATTGCGTGAAATTACCCGTGAATATGAGGCTATTGCTTTGGGATGCATGACTGCGGGAGGAATGGTTGAAGAACCTATTTCTCGCCATCCGACCAAACGAACTCATATGGCTGTACATCCGATGGGTAAACCCGCCGTGACTCATTATCGGATTATGGAGCATTTTCGCGCGCATACTCGTTTACGTTTGCGTCTGGAAACGGGCAGGACACACCAAATCCGTGTACATATGGCACATATCAAACACCCTTTGGTTGGTGATCCTCTGTACGGCGGGCGTCCCCGTCCTTTAAAAGGCGCTTCAGATGAATTTCGCGAAGTAATGCGCAACTTTGACCGTCAGGCATTGCATGCCACCATGTTACGCCTTTACCATCCGATCTCTGGCATTGAGATGGAATGGCATGCTCCATTACCGGATGACATGGTTCAATTGGTTGAAGTAATGAAAGCAGATGCTGAAACTTTCAAAGATGAAATGGATTGGTAGATAAATGACATCACTGATTTTTCCTGATTGGCCACAACCTGAAAATGTTGGTGCTTGTAGCTCCACTCGTATGGGGGGGGTAAGCCTGCCTCCTTATGATGGTTTTAATCTGGGAAGCCATGTTGGAGACGAACCGGAATGTGTAGGGCGAAATAGAGAACTTTTGGTCGAATACGCTCAATTGCCCCAACAGCCCATTTGGCTGGAGCAAGTACACGGAACACGCGTTGTTACCCTCAATGGCCAACCTCTGGAAAATAATCAGGCAGATGCCGTTTACACAAATTCGCCAGGGCAAGTTTGTGCAGTCATGACAGCAGATTGCTTGCCTGTTCTATTTTGCAGTATTGCCGGAGATGAAGTCGCAGCAGCCCATGCGGGGTGGCGTGGGTTATGTGCCGGAGTACTGGAGAATACTGTCTCCCAATTTAATGCAAAACCTCAAATGATACGAGCTTGGTTGGGGCCAGCCATTGGCCCAGAGAATTTTGAGGTAGGCAGTGAAGTCAGGGCTGCCTTTATTGCAACCAACCCTGATCTGGAACAAGCGTTCATCCCTCGCGGTGATAAAAATGGTGATAAATATCTGGCAAATATTTATTTACTGGCTAAATTAAAATTGCAGTCTATTGGAATAACAGACATTTTTGGTGGCACCGCATGCACTGTTACAGAGGAAAAAACATTTTTTTCCTATCGTCGTGATGGCAATACTGGACGAATGGCAACTTTAATTTGGTTGCGTTAATCTAGTGAGCAGGACGATCTTTGGCGTGTCGCGGTGAGTTTCCAATAAACTTCTCAGAAGGCCTTGAATATTTAAGGAATGACCTTATCTAGTCTCCAGTAGCAAATTCTGACCAGTATTGGAGGTGTTATGCGTCTGGATCGTCTTACCAATAAATTCCAGCTTGCTCTCGCTGACGCCCAATCCCTTGCATTAGGGCGTGATAATCAATTCATAGAACCCATCCATTTAATGAGTGCGTTGCTCAATCAAGAGGGTGGCTCTATTCGTCCTCTGTTGACGTCGGCAGGGGTGGATACAGGCAATATCAATAATCAAATTAATCAGGCCCTGGATCGATTGCCGAAAGTAGAAGGCAATGGTGGCGATGTTCAGGTATCCAATGAACTGGGCCGTTATTTAAACCTGTGTGACAAGCTTGCGCAAAAATCAGGAGATAACTTTATCTCCTCAGAACTTTTTATTCTCGCAGCAATAGATGAGCGTGGAACATTAAGTGACATACTGAAATCGGCTGGTGCAACTAAAGATAAAATCACTAAGGCAATAGAACAAATGCGCGGTGGTGAAAAAGTGAATGATCAAGGCGCAGAAGATCAGCGTCAGGCATTAAAGAAATATACCATTGATCTGACAGAACGTGCCGAGCAGGGCAAATTAGACCCAGTTATTGGCCGCGATGAAGAAATCCGCCGCACTATTCAGGTATTGCAGCGCCGGACTAAAAACAACCCTGTTCTTATTGGTGAACCCGGTGTCGGGAAAACAGCCATAGTTGAAGGTTTGGCACAGCGTATAGTTAACGGTGAAGTTCCGGAAGGGCTCAAAAACAAAAGAGTTCTGTCCCTTGATATGGGGGCGCTACTGGCTGGCGCGAAATATCGTGGTGAATTTGAAGAGCGCTTGAAAGGTGTTTTGAATGATCTCGCTAAACAGGAAGGTTCTGTCATCCTGTTTATTGATGAATTGCATACCATGGTTGGTGCAGGTAAAGCAGAAGGCGCGATGGATGCCGGTAATATGCTGAAACCAGCCTTGGCTCGTGGTGAACTCCACTGTGTTGGCGCAACGACACTGGATGAATATCGCCAGTACATTGAAAAAGATGCGGCTTTAGAGCGTCGCTTCCAGAAAGTTTATGTGGCAGAGCCTAGCGTTGAGGACACGATTGCTATTTTGCGTGGCCTTAAAGAACGCTATGAACTGCATCATCATGTACAGATCACTGATCCGGCAATCGTTGCTGCTGCAACATTGTCTCATCGCTATATCTCAGATCGCATGTTACCGGACAAAGCCATTGACCTGATTGATGAGGCGGGGGCAAGTTTGCGCATGCAGATGGATTCTAAACCTGAATCACTGGATCGTCTGGAACGCCGTGTTATCCAATTAAAGCTTGAGCAACAGGCACTAAAAAAAGAATCTGATGAAGCCAGTAAAAAGCGTCTGGAAATGCTAAATGAAGAATTAGCAGAAAAAGAACGTGAATACTCTGAATTGGAAGAAGAGTGGAAAGCCGAAAAAGCAGAACTCAGTGGTACTCAGAATATTAAAGCTGAGTTGGAGAATGCGCGTATTGAATTAGAGAAAGCACGTCGTAGTGGCGACTTGGCAAAAATGTCTGAAATTCAATATGGAAAAATTCCGGAACTGGAAAAGCGGTTGGGAATGGCAACAGAAACAGAAAATCGCCATATGAAACTGCTGCGCAATAAAGTGACGGATGCAGAAATTGCTGAAATACTTGCTCGCTGGACTGGGATTCCAGTATCCAGAATGCTGGAAAGCGAAAAAGATAAATTGCTGCGTATGGAACAAGAGCTACATAAGCGCGTGATTGGTCAGAATGAGGCTGTGGATGCCGTATCAAATGCAATCCGCCGTAGCCGAGCTGGGTTGTCTGATCCTAATCGTCCAATTGGTTCTTTCATGTTCTTGGGGCCTACAGGGGTAGGTAAAACAGAACTGTGCAAGACGCTGGCTAATTTCTTATTCGACAGTGATGACGCTATGGTGCGCATCGACATGTCGGAATTTATGGAAAAACACTCAGTCTCAAGGCTGGTGGGCGCTCCTCCAGGATATGTGGGATATGAAGAAGGCGGATATCTGACAGAAGCCGTGCGTCGTCGCCCTTATTCAGTCATTTTGCTGGATGAAGTAGAAAAAGCACATCCAGATGTTTTCAATATATTGCTACAAGTATTGGATGATGGTCGCCTGACGGATGGTCAGGGAAGAACGGTTGATTTTCGCAATACAGTTGTGATTATGACCTCTAACTTAGGTTCAGATATGATCCAAGAACGTTTTGGTTCACTGGATTATACGGGAATGAAAGATATGGTGATGGAAGTTGTTGGTCACCACTTCAGACCTGAGTTCATTAACCGTGTTGATGAAGTCGTCGTATTCCATCCATTAGGAAAAGAACATTTGGTATCCATTGCGGATATTCAGTTGCAACGTTTATATCGCCGTTTAGAAGAACGTGGCTATCAAGTCGTTATGACTTCCGGTGCATTGGAAAAATTGAGCGAAGCGGGTTTTGATCCTGTTTATGGTGCTCGTCCGTTGAAACGGGCAATCCAACAGGAGATTGAAAATCCTCTGGCTCAACAAATTCTTTCTGGCACATTGATACCTGGCAAATTGGTAACGCTGGATCTAGAAAACGATCGTATTGTTGCGAAACAATAAAAAAGCTTTCTAATATTGTCTGCAATATAAAAAGACGTCTTTAGATGAAAAGAGGTGCAAAAAGCACCTCTTTTTCCTTTTTGTAGGTCGAAAATATACCAAATTAGGTGTTTTTGTGGGATATTTGACCGGTTGGCATTTTTTTTCAAAAAAAACTATTGCCAGCCTCAGAAAACTCCCTATAATGCGCCACCACTGACCGACGCTGAGCTGAGACACGCCGCGGAGGGAAGTCGGAGAAAAGCGAAAATAAACGCTTGACTCTCGAGGCGAGAAGCGTAAGATACGCAGCCTC
>NZ_VCDN01000007.1:0-13965 GCF_033949405.1 Xenorhabdus santafensis
CCGCCACGCTAAAATGCTGGATACTGATAAAGCATGGGATGTATTCGAAAAACTGGAAGACTTTTACTTCAACCAGAAAGAAGCTGAGCCAGTAGCACTCAAAACCACAACCCAAGATCGCACCCCTCTTCGTGGTCTGGTCAATACCATCATGGGCAAATATGGACTCAATAGTAAGAGGCTATTCCAAATGGTGCATCATGAGTTCGGAGTCAACCATATCGACGAGCTGACTCATGAACAGCTTCCATCAGCTATAGAATATTTGGCAACCAAAGTGATTGAAGGTGAGTTCCTTGGCCGGGAAGAATTACCAGCATTAGAAGCAAAGCAGCAAATAACCGACGATGAATTACAGTCTCTCTGCTGGCTATGGCAACACTCAATCAACATGGCGAACTATATGTCTGATATAGAGCCGTTACTTCGTGTGGCTGGACACAGATTAGCGGGGGAGTATGCTGAATATCCACGTAATGCTATCAGAGTTGCCGATGGTGTACGACGAATCCTTGAGAAAGCAACAGAGCACATTCAAGTTAAACCTGTTCAGAGGGATAATTGGCGCATACTGCATAACTTAAGAGCGCCTAGTTATCAGCATTAACCCTAAGCCACGGATGGCTTCTATATTTTCATACTCACCAGCCTACGCTTACCCTGCATGAGTTCATCAGTACGCTTATCATCAGCATCAATGACTGCATCATACTCTTCACGGGTAAAGCCTTTTTCATCAGGGAACTTGGTTTTCAGCATCATCTGAAACTCGGTCATAGTTAACCGTTCAGCTTCCTCACGCGTCATATTAAAGTGGGCACGGGCGGCATTAATATACTCAATGGCTTTAAATTGGTTAGAGTAGGCTTCCGTTCCTTCGTGGCGCTGGAGCTTCCTGATTTGCACCTTGCCAATAACACCGTGTGTTATCAGCTCATTGGCAACCACGATGATGTCACTGATCGGCATTCTTCCCGGACGATATACAAGCCCCCTTCGCCCTACCCTCCACTCGCCAATCAGTTCATCTGTATCTTCTTCGCAGCACGCTTGTATCATCCTCATCGACGTTGACAATATGGTGCGGCCAAACGCAGGTTTACGCATTAACCTAATCAGCCAATCGGGAATAGTTCCATAAGCCAGCACGGCGCGGTTAATCAATGCTTGCGTCTCTGCTCCATTAAGCAAGGTGTACGCCTCTACGATTTGCTGTGGTGTGCCAAAGCGAGTCATTGCCGCTAATGAGGGGCAAAGCAAATAGTCTTTATCGCCAGAGATAACCATCTCCCCGATATCAAAAATGGGTGTCATAACGCCTCCTTAACATTATCAAGGGCACTCTTCAGTACCCTTTGTAATATTAAGCCGTGACCGTCACTGCGCATTTGGCTGTTTTACTACCATCTGAAGTTGTAACGATAATGTTTGCAGCGCCCTCTGCAACGCCTTTCACTGTCACCACGTTACCAATTTTGCTCACAGTCGCGACGCTGGTTTTATCCGATACCACTGTGTAGCTTTTATTGGTGGCATTAGCTGGGGTGACGCTAACGCTAAAAGAATCCGTCTTTCCAACTGAAACTGACAAAGAAGATGGATTAGCCCTAACCGACTGCACTGCTACCTCTTCGATCAGCCAATCAACGGTATCAGCATCACTCACCTTCAATTCACCAGAATATGTAGCAATCTCGTTAGCACCGAACTGGGATGACCACGATGTGAAGACCATATAGCCTTGCAATACAAAAGCCTCTTCACCCGTGAAATCCATCTGCACCCAATACGAAGGCTGGCGGCCTGCCTGTACTTCTTTCGGAATTTCCTTCAACAAACGCAACGGCCCGAAATCTTCATTCTTATCTCGTTTGCGATATTCACCGTCAAATGAGATGGTTAAGTCCATACTGGTTACAACACTTTCCACCAGCCCTTTTGAATCATCAGCCTCTGAAGTCAATGTGTTGGGAGATAAGTCAAAAGATTTGGTAGTCAGGGCACCAATACGTAGGAACTCGGATTGATCGGGTGCTGCGTCATTGCACCCTTTTGCAATGCGAATAACAGCATTACGACCAATGAGTTTACTGGTCTCTACCGGGCAATCAGCCATAAATAACCTCTTTTAATAGAAATAAAAAAGGCCGCGTTATGCGACCTAGTGAATTTTGTTTGTTTATGACAAACAGCGGAATGAGAGCCTGAATATCGTTCGGTTTTCTTCTGAAGTGACTGGAGGAGGTAAACCGCCCACATTGAATACTGAGTTTAACTTGCAGTCATCAGGGTTGTTGGCTACAAAATCCAATATTTCAACGGCTCTTTCCATTGTGGGAATAGGTTTGCCTTGCTCAGAGACTAAAACCACATCAATGTAATCATCTGCACTTAACTCACCAAGCCGACCGGAACCACTGACAGGTTGAATGATTAGATATTGCTGTGTTTTGGTATTGGCCTTTTCCTCCCACACCAACCTTTGAACGGTGAAGTCATCAGTTAGGTTCCCGCGCTTTAAATAATCGAGAAAGTCATCAATAATCACAATCTCATTTCCTCCGCTATTGCAGCGTCAATCATGGCTTTTGTTTCTTCAAAGCCCGCCTTGAGGAACTCTTTCTTTGCAGTTGGTCGTTTAAATTTCTGAGCAATTCTTGGGTCATGCACAAATACCGCATAGCTGGCACTGTAACCCACTCGCCCCGTGAACATAGTTCCGTTAACACTGACCTCGCGAAAATTTGAGTTGATGAGCGTTTTTGTATCGATTGGCGTATAAACAGCGGCCTGTCTGCCCCCAATATCTAATGCTCTATGCATCGCCCTGGTTACTTTGTTTGACTTGATATCACCAACAATTTTAGCCAGTGAAGCCTTCGCTTCTCTTATACCTCTAACTCTTGCTGCCATATCATGTCCTTATCTTGTAATCAGGTTCCTGCCTAAACATTTTCATATCATAGCCATCAACAGCGCGGATTTTTGAGCTTCCCCTTTTAATTTTTCGCGGGTCAGGCTCTGATCTTGTATCTTCTTGAGCGATATAATCACCAACTTCTGGGAGCCTTACTGGTTTGCCTTTATGGAATGACTCGGTATTGAAAACCAATCGAGAAATGAATTCACTTCCATTAGCATCAACAGCCTTTTCATTCGTTGCCAGCCAGTTACAATCAATCAGATAAGGCTCTCCAAAGATAATTTCATCGCCCCATTTCCCTCCGAAGCTGACAGGGTAAACAGTAGCCACACTCTTGTATGACCATCGTGACATTTTAGCCATATCACCCCCTGAACACATCAAACTGAACAATGCCCAGCGGCTTATTAATGGGCAGTGAGTCTGTGCAGCCGTTCGTATCTAATTTCGATAACAGGTTAGCAAGCTGCCTTCTTCCGCCATCGAAATATTGGAATGAGCGAGAAGCGCCGGATTGTCCGCGTTCTGAGGTTGTCTTTCTGACGTCAGCAGATGACATCATTAATACCACTGCATAGAGCTTGATTAACAACTCTGTTGACTCTGGATACCCGGCAGAGTCCAAGCAATCATCAATACTATCCGCAATATTTATAAACGAATTGATAATAAAATCAGGAGCCTCAAAACCCATTGAATCAAGCAACTCCTGAACCTGTTCGAGTGTAATGCCTACAGCCATGAGTCCGCCTGAATAATAAAGGGGCAAACGCCCCTATTTGTGATTAGCTATCCACCGCATTCTTCGTTTTGCTGCCAGAAACGGTCTTACCGCTTAACACGGCTGCAAACGGGACATTTTTGCGGTCAAACTTACGCTGCCAGTTAGTCGCTTTAGCGATATCCGTGATTGACGGCGTTTTGTTCGGATCTTCTTCGCCCAACCAACTAAATCCCGCAGGTTGCAGGATAAAGGTCTTGCGCTCCCACAACACCTCAGCGCCGCCACCGTTACCGCCTGATGCCTTGCGGTCTAATTCCACAGGCGTATGTGGGTTGCCACTGCCATATCCAAACGCCCCACCACCAAAGAACACAGTGAGGTAACGTCCGTCGTCGTATTTCAGGCTGTCATCCATGAATAGCGGTTTACCCAAATAGGTTTGCAGGATAATACGGCCTTCTGAATCACGGATGGTTTCAATCAGGTTTTTGGTTGCCATCTGTTTCATGACTACCGAATGGACACCAATAGCACTGAATGTGCTGGCAGCATCCCCGGCTGTAAATGCCGCGTCAATCAGATTGTTAGCTGAAATTTCATCCCCACCCTGAACCACCATATCGCTACCATTATTCGCAATGTTGCTGCCAATAATTCCACGCGCCGTACCAATCAAATAGCGTTGCCATTGGCGTGTCCAGTAAGTTCCGAAGCGGTTACGGATATGTGCCATGGGCTCGCTGTTAGCCAGTTCTGCGGCCAAGTCTGCAACGCCATACCCTTTGTTAAGATACAACACACGCGCCTTCAGGCTGGACTGGCTCGCTTTCCCCACGCTACCAATCTGATCAGGATCGTCAGACGTTGCATTGGGCGCTTCGTTTGCATCTAAATCGTTCCAGTAGTTGATGGTGGCTGTGCCTTGACTATCAGAGGCGATAGCATCCAGTTGAGGCAGGCGAGTAATAATGCCAGATTCAAACACGGCGGTTTTCTCTGGGCTGTTCAGCGGTGCAATCGCCTGATAATAATCACCGCGAAAAATATCGGATAAACGAGTTGTTGCCATGAATTAATACTCCTAATTTACTGAGTTTTTTGGAGGCGTTTGAATTCCTCGGGATCTTCATCAAATAAGCGGATGCGTTCAGCTTCCGTATAGTCGTGCCAAGTTTTACCGCCACCTCGGGTGACTGTAAGGCGTGATTGACCGTCTCCGACAGTGCCCGTCGCCTTGCTACCGATAACAACAGGTGCAAACAGCTTGTTGCTACGAAATTCTTTTTCTAAATCATCAATAGTGAGTGCTGACGGCTTGCCTTCCGCATCTATAACGCGCGTCTTCCCCTCTTCAACGATGAGGCGTGATTTAATATGTGGGAGGAGCAACGCTGCACTGTCACCTGCCAGTTTCGCCGCCAAAGACTGAGCCACGTTATCCACCAGCAAGGTACGCAAGCTGCCGTCTTTCTCACTGAGTTGGGCTAACAGCTCTTTTTCACGAGTCGATAATTTTTCGGCCCAGCTTTTTTCCAATGCTTCAATGTCGCCATTCTTGCGGGCTTGTTCTTCTGCGGCTTTCTTTGCAGCCTCTTCTGCCTGTCGGCGTTTTTCCTGCTCTGATTTCTTCTCAGAAAGCAGCTCATCCACTTTCTTCTGCAAACCGGAGACATCAGGAATGTCCGGCATCCCTTCGATTTGTAACTGATATTGGTCTCCCTGCGCTTTGTACATGGCTTTTTGTTCATCAGTTAGCGCCTCGAATTCTTCTTTCGTTAATAAAAACTTAAACATCGTTAACCTCGGGTTTTGATGATGCAGTCACCGACTGCGGGCAATAAAAAACCCGCTCAGTGGCGGGTCTGTGTTATCTCAATTCAATGTCTGCTCGCTTGAATGCCTCTGGCGCTAGCCTTTGCATATCCTTGAGCGTTATGGGTATAAAGTTCTTGTGTAGCTGCAATTGAGCGAATCGTTCTGATGAAAGCCCACCATCACGAAATAGCTTTCCTCTGGTCGGCCCCAGTACTAAATCTTGCCGCTTGGCTGGCTGGCGTGATAACCACTCATAATAGTTCTCCTCCCCCCACTCCGAACGACCTATTGGCTCTGTAACTATCAAATTAACATGCTTATCATTGAGTATCGGCAGCCTTTTACTTCGACACCTTGGATGCAGCGGGGGCATAGGCCCCTCCCCAACTGGATATCGATGTCCTGATAATGCCCTACAAATTGCTGAAGTCTTGTTATCAAGAATGACGCTAAGCTCTTCCTCTTTGATGAGATCGCTATTTTCTTTGTAAAATGCCTGAGACGCGCAAGTGTGGGCATGCTGAATTGATGTATCTGCTATCGTCCGGTAGTTGTAATTGATACGTGATATCGTAGAAGTCGTTGCATCAATTGCCGTTCCGTTGATAGTGGCTTGCAGAGCTTGAACATCATTCTGTGCCGCCATCGCTAAAACAGCCTGATTTTCGACTTGCTGCACAGAGCTGGTCACCCAAGATGATATAAATTTCTTGAGAAACAACGACCCTCTCCACGCCGTAAGAACCAATGGAATATTGATAATCGATTTTTCAATGACTTCCTTAGATGGTTTGCTAACTTTATTTGCCGCCACCTGAGACAGGCTGTCAGCTTCGAGTTGGGCGGATTCAATCCCTATATCAATAACCGACTGCAATAAATGTTCTGAGTAACGGGTAAGAACAGGTGTTAATTCTCGCTTTAGCTCAGCAATAACGGTATTGAGTTTTGTTCTTGATGAAATCTGTCCAGAGAAATTAGCCAATGCCTTGGCAACCGTCGCCCTAAGTTCCCTTTGCATTTTTTCATCATCAACAATGCCGGCTTTCAATCGTTCAAGGAATATTTGGATCATCATTGAGTTATCTAACATCAACTGTGATTGCATATTCACCCCTAAAACATCGAATTAGCGCGAGATGCTTCCAGTTCCTCAATGATGTCCTCTGGTTTTTCATCTTGCGGCACGATGTTGACACTTTGCTGATATTTAACAAAGTCAATCATACGCATCGCACCAGATTGAACCGATGCCAGTAATGCAGTAATAGCTGCTGAATCTAACCGAGCAATATCATAGAGTTTGTTGAGCTCAATAGCTGCCTCACCACTTCCGGCAAATTGAATGCAAAACTGGAACGCACGGTTAAATGCCTGCTCAACATTACCTGCGCACAATGAAAGTACTGAGTTATCTGTTTGAGCCTCGTCCTCCGCCTGTGTCGCTGTTCGTGCCGATGTGCCACGCTCCACCAGCTTAGCCCCCAGCATCGCCATTTGCTTTTCCCGGCGCTCAGCCACGGTGATTTGAATATTGCGCTCTTCGGGTTGGGCGAATTTCATGTCTGCATTTTGGGGGAGCAGCACCCCGTTTCGAGAACCCACCGTAAAGCCATCAGAAAAATATTTATCCGCCCATGCTTCGGTCAACCCCGTCAAGGCCACCATTGGCTGCCCCACTGTATGGGCTGATTCTGCAATATCCGCTTCAGCCTGATAGTGTTTGATATTTACATAAGCAATGTCCGCCAGCGGTGGCGCGTCTGGTGTGTGATCATTGTTCATTGAACCTATCCATGACCACGGCAATTCAGATAATGGCTGGCCTGTTGCATCTTTCAGCTCTACCCAGTCATGCGCAATCAAATTGCCGTCCTGATACCAGTGTCGTGAATATGCCTTGCCCTCAATGAGTCGCAGCTCAATCCAGTGGTCAATCAATTGCAAATCAAAATAATCCGTGTCCTTTGGCTCTTTGTAATGCACCACCACCAGCGATGTCTTCCCGTTGGTCACACGCCAATTAATAATTTCCTTGGCGGTAAATAATCGGATGTAGGGCCGTCCTTTTTCAGCCTCTGATTGAATGCCGGAACCAGAGAAATCACTCAAAAGTCCAGCACGCCCGCGTTGTAATACTTGGGATAACGCATCGCGTATCATCTGTGTTAATGGCTGGCCTTCACCATTAATATCCGTTTTCAGATACTCAATGCCCCCAGAGATATCAATTTTGACGGGTTTATTGAATGCAATGCCCAATAACCCAATCAGGGTACGCCCCGTCGCGTTGATAAATGACGCCCGGAGTAAATAACGCTCATAGCGCTTATTGCTTGCATCATCCTTCTCTTTCTTGTCTGCCGGATGGGGTAAATACCTTTCTTTCCGGCTCTTAATCACCCGTTCGCCATCAACACAATCACCGATCATGTTCCATTCTGGCAAAAACTCGGTGTAGGCCGGATGTCTGTAATCAACGTTTGTGCTCATGTTAGTTCCAGTTGAAATTGAGTGTTTTTGTGAAGCGCGGAGGCTTATGCAAGACACGATACCGCGTTGCATCCCAGTCGTGATCTTCCTGTTCAGTATCCACATCATCAGGATTTTTGCTGTCACGCACTAAAACAGGAATGCGACTAATCCAGCCCCGGCAATAGTCAAACACATAGAACGCGGGTTTTTCCGGTATGCCTGATTCTGTTTTCTTTCCTTCAATGACCGCTTCCAGCATATCTGCAAAGATTGATGCCCCATTGATACGAGAACCGGGCTTTTTGTTGGCCTCCAGCCACTTCACACCCTGTTTTTCCATCTTCTGTGCAATGGAGTCCTCGTTATCACCTGTATTGAAGATGGAGCTGTCAGCGGGGCCTGTGATCACTTTTTTGCAGATTCCGGGCATGATATTCAACTGACCTTGTGTCTTGCCGCCCTGTTTGATTTCGTCAGGCTCTGCGACATCTTCCCCGGTCAATCTGCTATCAATCCACTTCACGCCTTTTGCGACGTTGGTTGAGGATATATTCAGCCCTTTATTAAGTTCTTCTGGCGGGCAACCGTACCATTCACCAATCAAGATTAATGAACCAGCCGGAGGACAGAATTTACGCCCATCCGGTAATGTTGCCTCTGTACCGTCTGACTCAGCCCACCACAGATTGGCAAACGGTTTGGATTCCCCCCAGTCGTGAGAACGATCAACCGTCCAGCTATCCGGAATTTTGAATGGCTTAATAACGTGGTAATTAGCATTCCACAGATGGTCAAAGCGCCCGCCACTGGTAACATCCCATGAACCTTCAACCCATGCCTTTCTTCGGTTTGGGTCTTTAATGCTCATCAACGTTGCAATGTATTGCGGGTCTAGGTAGGGGTTTTCTTTAAATGATCCGTGGATGGCTACACGAGTCAGCGTAATATCTTCGTCTCGCTCTGTCTGAGGATTGAACACCTTCTGAGTCTCGCGGATAACGGTTCCACGTGGCGCAGGTTCGATAAATCGTTTCTTCACCCATGTGTGACCGATGCCAAACGGGTTTGTTGTGCTGAAAGTTTCCAATGGGATAGGCTTTAACAAAGAGCCATCCTCAAGTGGGTAATCCTCCGGCCTGAATGATGAACGGCGACAGGAAAACATGGCCTCGTAAAAGTCGGCTGATTTCTGTTTGGTTAATTCGTTAAAGCCGATAAAGGGGAATTCCTGCCCATGATAATCCCAATAATCCCCTTCCTCTTTGCCGAATCGAAATAATAACTCTTCCCCTGTCGGCCACACCCAGCGCAATTCAGAGGCAGACGCCAGAAAGCGAGCACCATCTTTAAACAGACGGTACATGCGCTTTGATTGGGTAATGATGTCAGCGAGGTTTTTATATTCCGTATCGAAAATGACACCGCGCCAGAATGAACCATAACCCACCCCGACATTACGCCGAAAGCGGGCGAGTTGTGCTGCTGTTTTACCGGGGCCTCGTGTGCCTTCATACAGAATTTCGTTACACGGGCAGCTTAATGATAACGACTGTGAGCCGGGTTGCGGTTTCCAAACTACGTTGTAATTCATCCACCTAATACCTCACTTTGCTGTTTCTTAGCCGCCTTTTCCCAATCATCTACATTGTCGCAGGCAGGAACCGGCATAATGTTATGTGTCGCCACCACATTTTGATCGACCTGCTCTTTAAATGCCTGAACAGCAATGTGCTTGCCAAGCAGCTCAAGGTTCTTCACTTTGTCAGGCCATTTAATTTTCTTGAGTAGCGCGGCGGTATCTTGAGACCCTATTTCCAACACTTCCATGCCGGATAATGTTGTTCGCCAAACTTTAGGCCAGTCTTTGACGGCTTTCAGTTCCCCGCCATCACTGAGAATATCGAGAACGTCCATCTGGTCAATTTCAACCAGCCGCTTTAATACATAGGTAGCATTGATTCCTACCTCTTCATTGCGTTCGGCTTTGAGTTCAGCAATACGTGATTGAATATCAGGTTTTGACAAGTTTTCGGACGCTGTGCGGTTTGCAGTCTTACCGCTGTACCCCGCACGAATTGCCGCTTGTGTGGCGTTCAAATCAACGAGGTACTCGCGACAAAACATTTCTTGTTTGTCGGTGAGTGCCATTTTCCTTTTCCCTATAAAGCAAAACGCCCGCTTTTAAGCAGGCATTATCATTAAAGCAATCTTTGTATTTCTCTATTTATAATGAATTTACCCTGACAAATTCAGATAACACATCAAATTTTGACGCGTATTCGTCAGCTCTTTCTTCAAGAAAACGTTCATTCAGCTTAGAAAATTCATTCACATAATTAACTATATATTCACGCAATGTTTCGGAATGCAGATCCCTTTTAGCCATCAATGCGCTATAAGCAGACTTTAAAAATCTCTCTTCATCAAGAGGATGTCCTGTATGCCACGTATCAACCTTCAGCCATGAGTCAAATTTTTTCAGTACTTCTTCCATACTAATTTTCCTTTATATTTTATGGGAAATTTAATATTAGACTTTTATGAAATTCATTCAATTTGAAAAGTAATAAGCCAAACTCTATCAAGCACCCGTTTGTGGATGCTTTGGAGGATTTTGTAAAATCACTACTTTTGTTTTGACTGCCGTTCCATACTTCGCAATGAACTCGCCTACCTTCTGGCGATCGGGCTCAGTATTGAATGTCATTGCGAACAATCTGAGAGTGTTAAAATAGGCTGGCACCCACCATTTAACGTAAGCGCTTATCTGGACGCTGATAGTTCCTGTTTTCATATTTCACCCATAAAAAAGACCGCATTAGCGGCCTTATTCTTTTTTGCCAAATATTGATTTAAGTACCCATAAAATCACTGATAGGCCGATGACTGTTCCCCAGTTAATAGGGATGGTCATATCGATATTTGCTGAATGGGAAAACCAATTCCAGACGTGGAGTAAGCACCATGATATAAAGAAACTAAATGAGAATGCGGCGATTACACAACCAGTAAGGATCGCCATTGATTGCCTAGTAGTTAAACCCGTACTTTTAAATTTCATGCTCAATTTGCCCTTTTAGCGGTCACGGCTTTATTCAGTATTCCAGTCAAAGCCGCTTCCACGATATCAACAGTGATCCGTCCATCATTGACCCGACCGGAATGCAGATAGTCACTGGCTTCTTTTATCTGTTTGAGTACAACAGTGAGTTCATATCGTTCTTGTTTGGTCATCTCAAACTTACTTCCTCATCTGTAGGCAATCGGTACAACCCGTTTTTCTCTCTGATGCCAATGTCCATTAGCATTATTCCGAACTCATGCAGGAAAGCATTCATATAACGCTTGCCGCGCTTGCTTAGTTCCGGTGCAACACCACCGACAAAGACGACATGCTCATACGGCTTTCTTTCATATGGCTCAAGTAACTTGCCGTAAAACAGTGTTCGACTGTTGGGACTGAGTTTTTCGCTTAGCCTGCCATCAAGCAGGCCAGCAATGAAATGTTGGTTAACTTGTATGTCACCAAACAAGTGGCGATAGACTAAACTTTGGTTAACCTTCATCAAGTGGTAACAGTAGGCTTCGGCAACACGCCAGCAAAAGAACTCATGAGTGGGCATAGTCATTACTTCATCTCCAATGCGGTTAACATTAACTATTTGATTTTGTTCCAAGGTGCTTTTTCACACCTTGCTTAATGCCTAACCGCTGAATAACTGAATTCCCGTTCTACAGGGAAAACCAACATACCTTGCTCGCCTGATTTGCCGAATGACTGCACACAGCGAGATTCGAAATCTTTGTAGTCCACACAGCCATTAGCCAGTATTGTTACGGCTTTCAATTGCTCTTCAACCAGCTTCTGCGCTTCTGGTTTGAGGTACTGGTGAATCTTGTCCCCGCTGCCTTTGGCGGCTTCTTTTGCTTCTGCGTAAACTGAGTCAGGCAGCACGACCTGATATACCCACTTAGAGGTGATGGCACCAAACAGTGACGGAGTACCACCGATATGACCGTTATAGGGCAGGCCAGACATTCGGCTTAGCGCCTGATAAAAAGGTTGCTGGAAGAGTTTTTCCCATGTGGCGGGTTTATCCAGAAGAAAGATTGCATTGATGCGATGGTCATCAAAAACAGGTTGAGTACCTCGAATCAAAACATCGATCTGCTCATCGCACCAGATTTCAAAGTCAACGGATAGCCAACGAGCAAATCGGACAGCTAATTTGGGATGAAGCCATGTCCCTCCCGTTGGACCACTCTTTACTTTCACAAGCCCGCTCTTTTTAGCAAACCTCAATATCTTGGCTCTAGCAGCCCCTGAGCTTATAGCTAACCTTTTGATTTCATTAATCTCTGGCACAGTGCCAGAAATGCCAAATACTCGAAAACTAAGGGCAGATATATACTCTAAAACATCAATCTGGCGTAGCCATGCTGTTGGCTCTTTGCCAAATTTCATTGCTATATCTGTAGCATTAATCCATCCCTCATCGTTAAAGCGAATAGGATGACCGTCATACTCAATTGGAATGATATTACTCACGATGCTTATCCTTAACTTAGGTAATGAACCTTTGCCGAAATAGGAAATCAGCCCGTCGAAGAGCATCAGCTATAGCTGACTCCTCAAAGGCTCATTACCTGAATAAAGGTTCGACGTTTAGATTAGCGCTTTCGGTGCGCGGTGAAATGCAGATACAAAAATGCCACCACGAATGTGATGGCATGGGTTATTGCTTTAACCACTCAAAGGAAATGGGTAAAGAAATATTGTGTTTAGTTTTAGTGGGTAACTAATAGTTAAGGTTTATTCGCTTGTTTTATGGTGGAGGTGGGGGTAGATGTTGTTGTAAATATGTTCGTTTTTGGAGGTGGTTATGGCTAACTTAAGAATACTCGCAAATTGGCACAAACTGATAAATGCCACCGATGATCGGAGTGGAGAACCTATATTACAACAACATATTGATACAAGAAGCAGATTACCGACCTTGTTCCTGAGAGCAATCAACGCAGACGCGTTAATGAAGCTATTCGGATACGGATACGGCTATTACCCAAGTATTTATGCCTTCGGTTTTACAAGCACTCGCAATATCCCGCAAAATCCCGGTGGTTATTTGAATGTACCTTCGATGCCTCTTGAATTTATTTTAAAGCAGAATAATCAAATTACCACGGAGATACCTATCACAATTGATTCTTACGCACAGTGCATATTACCCAACCTCGGCAGAGTGGCTGCAGGTCGTGACAGTGACAACCCATTACCAGCGCTTTTAGCCGATCAAAACATCCAAAGGGAATTGATAGATCATTGGCAGAATACCCAAGGATATAGTGATCCAATACGTAGATTGAATGCAAGCCAAATAGCCCAACAACTAACATTACAACAGCAACAGCAGCAACAACAACAGCGACAACAGCGGCGACAACAGCAACTACAGCAGCAACAACAACAGCGACAACCATGGCGTTTAGTAATGCAACAAGATTATCAACGACAATTTGAACAAAGGCTGGGAGTCCCGTCTCAGTCACCTAACTTGCCGGTATCACAATTTGGCGGAATGAACTATCCGACAACAACCTCACAACAAGGGCCACATTATCCCTCTGCGGCGGCACAACCAAATACTTTTGGTCAACCACCAGGATATAATCAACCTGGCCCATCCAACATACCGCAAGCTCCGGGTGGCGGGGCAATGAGAGCTCAAAGGCAGTCGCAACATCTTAATACTAGGCAAAACCCTTATAACCAGCCTCCAGGTGCCCCACGACGACCATCTCCGCCTCAAACTCCAATGCCGTCGGGATACATGGCTTCACCTATTGGAAATCCTGTTCATCAACATCTACAACCTCAAAATCCACAAGATGATTGGAATCAAGATTATGAAGATATATTGGACATCATTCGTAGTGACGGACGGTATTCATCTCGTTAATAGAATTAACTTTCTTGCAGCCCCGAGCTAAGGTCTTTGATGCTAGTCCTTATACCCACCACCCCAGA